>CALRKC020000296.1:0-4221 GCA_943367895.1 Erythrobacter sanguineus
TACGGCATGCTGTTCGGCGATGCCAACATCAATAGCACGATCGGGGAACTCCTCCATCATATATTTCAGTGAACTTCCGGAAGGCATCGCAGGCGTAATGCCGATGATTCGGTCATTTTTTCTGGCAAGGTCAAGAATGGTAAGCCCGAAAACATCCTGAAATTTTGGAGGGAGGTGCGCTTCGGCAGTCGGATGGATTTCACCGGTTTTTTTATCGAAACGGCCGGGGGCGTGGTATTTCACCTGATTTTCCTCGGCAAGCTGCATGCCCTTGCCTTTGGTGGTGATGATGTGCAGGAACTTGGGTCCTTTGATTTGCTTAAGCCTTTCCAGTTCTGTGATTAAGGCAGTGAGATCGTGGCCGTCAATTGGCCCTGAATAATCAAAATTCAGCGACTTGATCATGTTGTTTGCCTTTGGGTTCCTGCCTTCCTTTACCGCCGTAAGGTACTGCTTCAATGCTCCGACACTGGGATCGATCCCGATGGCATTGTCATTCAGGACCACAAGCATGTTTGCGTTGGTGACGCCGGCATGGTTTAATCCTTCGAATGCCATTCCGCTGGCTATTGAGGCATCGCCGACAACTGCAATATGCTGTTTGTCGGTTTCGCCTTTCAGGTTGGAAGCCAATGCCATTCCCAGTACCGCTGAGATGGCCGTCGAGGAATGTCCTGTGCCAAAGGCATCAAAAGGACTTTCACTGCGTTTGGGAAATCCTGAAATTCCGCCAAGTTTCCTGTTGGTTTCAAATTGATCCCGGCGTCCGGTCAGGATTTTATGTCCATAGGCCTGATGCCCTACATCCCAGATAAGCTGGTCTTCAGGGGTGTTGAAAACATAATGCAGCGCAATCGTGAGCTCGATTACGCCAAGGCTTGCACCAAGGTGGCCTTCGTTTTTAGCTACGATATCAATGATAAAATCACGAAGCTCCTGAGCAAGTTGCGGCAACAGCTTTGGATTAAGCCTGCGGAGGTCTTTCAGGTTGCGCAATCGTGTAAGTATCTTTGGCATGCGCAAATTTACGATTTTGTTTAAGGTTTGCGTTTGTTTAAGGACTAAAGTTGGGGCGGTCCGAATCCTTAAACTCTAAACCTTGAACAAGTTTCCCCAAACAATCTTATTTTTACACCATGGAAAATATCTTTACCGATGCGTATTTTATGAAGAAGGCCCTGCAGGAAGCCGAAGCCGCATATGAAAAAGGCGAAATCCCGGTAGGGGCACTGGTTGTGGTAGACAACAGGGTTATCGCACGCAGCCACAACCTGACGGAAATGCTCAACGATGTTACCGCGCATGCCGAGATGCAATCCATTACCGCCGCCGCGCATTTTTTGGGCGGCAAATACCTTAAGGGCTGTACTTTATACGTCACACTCGAACCCTGCCAGATGTGTGCAGGAGCTTTGTACTGGAGCCAGATTTCAAAAGTCGTGTATGGTGCCGAAGACGACCATCGCGGGTATCGTGTTATGGGCGGCAGACTCCATCCAAAGACCGAAGTCGTTTTGGGAGTTATGGCCGAAGAAGCGGGTACACTGATGAAGCGTTTTTTTGCAGAACGCAGGAAATAAACAGGAGAGGCTTCGCTACAGAAACGCTACGCCGGAGAATCAGGGCGGAATCTTAACGACAGATTGCCAAAGCGTTTTTCTTTGTTTTCTACGTCTTGCAATCTGTAGCCGCGGGACGTGCCTGTAGCGTAGCGTTTCTGCAACCGCAGGCGTGTCCAAAAATCACTTTCGAACTTCAAAAAAATAATCTACATTTACTACAATATTCACATAATTTAACAGTTATCGCATTAAACCGGGAAATGTTAAATTGTTGTTTTCCACCCTACGTTCTGTAACCTTTAACTCTTTATAAAATGAAACCGAAAAGTTTGGTTTTTGTCTTTGTTGCATTTCTAATGTTTCAGGCCTGTAAGAAAAAATCTGTGGCCGATTTCAATTCCGATTTTTCATTATTTAAAGAGTACCTGACCGATTTTACGTCGGGCATCATCCCCGCAAAGAGTGATATCCGTGTGGTGTTGGCTTTTGAAAAGAAACAGCTCAAGCCTGGGCCACTGGAAAACGACCTGTTTGACATATCGCCCAGTGTCGACGGAAAAGTAGTTGCGCTTTCAGCCAATACCATTGCGTTTGTGCCCGATAAGAAGCTGGAACAGGATACAGAATACCAGGTGACTTTCCACCTCTCCAAGCTCATTGCAACCCCAAAAAACCTTGAGGATTTTAAGTTTACCGTGAAGGCAATCAAGCAGGATTTCATCGTTTCCACCAATGACATTCAGTCCTACAGCAAGCAATATCAATACCTGAACGGTACATTCAAGGCTGCTGACGAAATGGATCCGGATGTTGTCGCAAAAATCCTGAGCGCCGAACAGAAAGGGAAAAAGCTATCGGTGAAAATTGACAGGGAACTCAGCACAAAAACAGAGTTTAAATTTATGATAGACAGCATCCGGCGTTTTGACCAGGACAGCGACATCCAGATTAAATACGATGGGAACGACTTTGATATCAGGCAGAAAGGCGTTATCAATTACCCAATAGCAGGTCGGGATCATTTTACAATCATGAACGTTGAGGTGCCTGAGGGCGAAAACCAGACCATGCTGATTAACTTCTCTGATGCGCTGCAGCGCGGGCAGGTCTTTGACGGGCTGATTGCCGTCGAGAATGCCAGGACAATGACCTTTGCCACAGAAGGGAATGTGCTCAAAGTCTTCTTTGACGAACCGCTTAAAGGCAACCTGCTGCTGGAAGTATTTCAGGGAATCCAAAGCGAAGATGGCTATAAGCTGAAAGAGAACTTTGCCACAAAAGTATCCTTTGAGCAGATCAAACCCAATGTCAGGTTTACCGAAAACGGGACCATCATGCCAAGCTCGAATAACCTGAAACTCAATTTTGAGGCGGTAAACTTAAGCGCGGTTGATGTCAGGGTCTACAAGATTTTCAGGAACAACATACTGCAATTCCTGCAATACAACGAACTGAATGGAGGTCAGGATCTGAAGCGCGTCGCACAACCTGTCGCAAAAACGGTATTGGACCTCAGGAAAAACAATATTGCGAACCTTGCAAAATGGAATACCTATGCCCTGGATTTATCCAAAATCATCACACCCGAACCAGGAGCCATTTACCGTGTAGAATTTTCGTTTAGGAAAAAGTATGTGCTTTATGACTGCGAGGGTGCCGAAGAAGAAGGCCTGTCTGAAAGCGAGGAAGAAGAGGAGGAAGTCAATGAAAATGATGTCAATTACAGCGACAATTATTATGATGATTACTATTATGACGATTACGAATGGCGCGAAGAACAGGACCCCTGCTCGCGTTCTTACTACTATAACACCAGGATTACGACCAATATCCTTGCAACAGATTTGGGTGTTATTGCCAAAAGAGGCAGTAATAAATCGTACTTTTTTGCGGTCAATAATATCGTGACGACTGAACCCGTATGCGATGCTACGGTACAAATCTACAACTTCCAGCAGCAGAAAATCGGAGAAGCCAAAACCGATGCCGACGGTACCGTCGGTTTTTTAAAGGATAAGTTTGCCTACTTCGCTATTGTCAGCAAAGGAAACCAGTCTACCTACATCAAGCTCGACGACGGGAATTCGTTATCGCTAAGTAATTTTGATGTTTCCGGTGAAGAACTGCAGAAGGGACTAAAAGGCTATATTTATGGGGAGCGCGGGGTATGGCGTCCCGGTGACAACCTGTATCTGTCGTTTATGCTGAATGATGCTGCAAACCGATTGCCGAAATCACACCCGATCAAGTTCCGGCTGACCGACCCGCGCGGGAAAGTTACTTTTCAGGATGTAAAGAAATCGAACGACAAAAACCACTATGTTTTTGTAGTACCCACCAATGCTGATGCCCCAACCGGAAGCTGGGAAGCGATGGTCAGTGTGGGGGGCGCCCGTTTTTATAAGAACATCAAGATTGAGACCATCAAGCCAAACCGCCTCAGGATTAAGGCAACTTTCGACAGTCCGGTACTGACGTCAGCGGTCCGGAATAACCTAAACCTCGATGTGACCTGGCTTCACGGTGCTGTCGCGAAAAACCTGAAGGTAGATGTGCAGGCGAAATTCTCCCAGCAGGGAACAACTTTCAAGGGCTATGACAAATATACTTTTGACGATGTGGTGCGCAAATTCGGCACCGAAGAAATCAATGTGCTTTC
>CALRKC020000297.1:0-4215 GCA_943367895.1 Erythrobacter sanguineus
AGGAAATGCATTTCTTTTTTTTGCAAAAATAAGAAAAGATCGGAAGTTTATGAGATCGGAGGTTCGGAAGCGCATTCAGGTTCCCGAACTTCCGATCTCCCGAACTGCAAACTTTCACTATCTTTGCGCCATGGAAACCGAGAAGAAAGACATCCGTGCATTGACCAAGGAGCAGCTGCGTGATTTTTTTATTGCGAATGGCGACCAGGCCTTCCGTGGCAACCAGGTATATGAATGGCTGTGGAGCAAAGGCGCGCACAGTTTTGACGATATGACGAATGTCGCAAAATCGACGCGCGAGATGCTGGACAAACATTTTGTGATCAATCACATTATGGTCGACCAGATGCAACGGAGCGACGACGGTACCGTAAAGAATGCAGTGCGGTTACACGATGGACTTGTAGTGGAATCGGTCCTTATTCCTACCGAAACGAGAACGACCGCCTGCGTGTCCAGTCAGGTAGGGTGCAGCCTCGACTGTAACTTTTGTGCTACCGCAAGGCTGAAAAGGATGCGCAATCTTGGTCCGGATGAAATCTACGATCAGGTCGTTGCAATTGATAAGGAAAGCAGGCTGTACCACAACCATCCGCTGTCGAATATCGTGTTTATGGGTATGGGCGAACCACTGATGAATTACAATAATGTGCTGAAGGCCATTGAAATGATCACGTCACCGGAAGGTTTGGGCATGTCTCCGAAACGGATTACGGTGTCTACTTCGGGCGTTTCAAAAATGATCAGGAAACTCGCCGATGATGAGGTGAAATTCAAGCTGGCGGTCTCACTGCATTCGGCAATCGAGGAAACCCGTAACCACATTATGCCTTTTACAAAGAATTTCCCGCTCGGCGAATTGCGTGAATCGCTGGAATACTGGTACGCCAAAACCAAAAGCCGTGTGACTTATGAATATGTTGTCTGGGATGGTATAAACGATGATAAGAAATCCATTGATGCACTGGTGCGTTTCTGCAAGTATGTGCCGTGTAAAGTCAATATGATTGAATATAACCCAATTGATGACGGCGAGTTCCGGCAGGCCTCTGAGGCAAGCATCAATGCTTATATAAAGGCATTGGAAGCCGCAGATATTGTGGTGAAAGTACGCCGCAGCCGTGGTAAAGACATTGACGCGGCTTGTGGGCAGCTGGCGAATAAGAGTTAGCGCGGCGGGCAGTGTTCAGCAATAAGTGACAGGCACTGATTATGGTCATTCTAATTCTTCCGTGAAGTATTTTATACGGTATTCCATCAATTCCTTTATAGAAATTCCCCTTATAGGTATTGCCTTACCATGCCTTATTTTGTAAAAAGGTTTTGGATAGGTTAGTGCTACATATAGGTCCCCGGAATCGCTGACATCAATATTTGCAGATTCATCAAGTTTTATTTTCCTTAATCTCAATAAGCGGCTTTCCTCAATAATACGCCTGTTTCCGAAAGTAAGGAGGGCGACCCACTCCTTGTCTTTGGATTTATAGATAGGGTTGTATGAGTATTTTTTATGATAGTACGAAGAGTTTTTCTCATCCCTTCCAAGATACAATATGATAGTGTTGAATTTTGCAAAAGGAGGTTCGCCATAATGGTCATAGGCTACAAATTCGACTGTATCCGTTTTTACATCGTTATATAATTTTTTAAGTACCCTGTATTTGAGCCTGAAAGCCCTGTCCATAATCCAGTTTGTTCCAATCCTTTTAATCCAGCCGCCGCGTTCGTCTAACTCAATCACCGTATCTTTTTCCGGCTTTCCGGCATTTGGGTCAAACTCTTCTATTGATATTTTTTCTCCGACAAATACAAACAGGTTTATTGAGTCGTTCTTTTTATAGTAATCAATATCAGCTATTTCCTGTGAAAATACAGAAGGTAAATAGAACAAGAAAATTAAACACAGCGATTTATGCATAGAAAACAAGCAATAAATTTGTATTCAAATGTATGATAATTTTTGATAGTCGGGATTCTGCATTCTATGTGTATATTGAACCTGTATTTTTAACAAATCCTAAATAAAGCTATTAATAGGTGATTTGTTTAATTTTCGTCCTTTCTGTTCTGTATTTTACCTAATGGTTTCCTGTTGCACGAGCTATCCGCGTTAGGGATGGAAGCGGCATCCTTTTGCGAGGCACGAGCAAAAGATACAGCGGACAGCCCGACGGCGGCCCTTTCTTTGTTTCCCGATGTCAAAATCGCTGTAGCCGCCGGAACGCCCAAAACTTTGCCACTCTGCTACTTTGCCACTCTGTAACTTAATACTATCTTTGAAGCAATGAAAGTCACCGAGCAGATCAAGCAGCCTATACTTCAGGAGATGGAACTTTTCGAGAAGAAGTTCCATGATGCCATGGCTTCAAAAGTGGCACTGCTCAATCGCATTACCTATTATATAGTGAACCGCAAGGGCAAGCAGATGCGCCCGATGTTTGTATTCCTGAGCGCTAAGATGGTTTCGGGCGGGGAAGTTAATGAGCGGACGTATCGCGGAGCTTCGGTAATTGAACTCATCCATACTGCGACTTTGGTTCATGATGACGTGGTGGACGACAGCAACCGCCGCCGCGGATTTTTCTCTATCAACGCCTTGTGGAAAAACAAAATTGCGGTGCTGGTAGGCGATTATTTGCTGTCGAAAGGATTGCTGCTGTCGATTGATAATGGTGATTTTGATTTGTTGCGGATCATATCCGTTGCTGTACGTGAAATGAGTGAAGGCGAACTGCTGCAGATCGAAAAGGCACGCCGGCTTGATATTACTGAAGACGTGTATTACGAAATCATCCGGCAGAAAACCGCCACCCTGATTGCTGCCTGCTGTGCGTTGGGAGCACAGTCGGTTGTAGAAGATGCGGAAAGGGTAGAGGATATGCGTTATTTTGGGGAGCTTATCGGAATGGCGTTCCAGATCAAGGACGATTTGTTTGATTATACCGAGGAAGCCATCGGGAAACCAACCGGAATCGATATCAAGGAACAAAAAATGACGCTGCCGCTGATTCATGTACTGAACAATTGTACGGCAAAAGAAAAATCCTGGCTGATCAACTCGATCAAGAACCACAATAAGGACAAAAAACGCGTGAAGGAAGTGATTGCGTTCGTCAAAGACCACGGCGGACTGGCTTATGCAGAGCTGAAAATGATGGAGTTTAAGGAAAAAGCGTTAGGCCTTATTGCGAAGTATCCGCAAACACCATACAAGGAGGCTTTGGAGCTGATGGTGAATTATGTGATTAAGCGGAAAAAATAATTAGTAAAAGGGTTAATTAGCGGATTAGCCAATGAAGAAATACGGCTCGATAAAATAAAAAATTATTTTTTTTTAGTCGCTAAAGCTTGATTTTACTGAGGTTTTCCCATTCGCTAATTAAAAAATCCGCTATTTCGCTAATCCCCATGCAACCATTTTACGACCATTTCCGTCTATGCCAATAGAAGTCTGATAAAAAGGAAATCCAACCATTAATGAAAGTCATTAACTTACATCAGGAAGAACAGGAAACCATCCGGCTGGCTGTCGAAAATAACCGACATGCCCAACAGCAGATTTATTCCAGGCATGCTTCAAAAATGTTAAGTGTATGCCGTCAGTATATTAAGGATTTACACCAGGCGGAAGACATCATGATTACGGCGTTTATGAAAGTGTTTGCAAATCTGGAACGGTTTGAGCACAAAGGTAGTTTTGAAGGCTGGATTCGCAGGATCATGGTGAACGAGTGCATTTCGTTTCACAGGGCACAGAAGAAGGTAAGCTTTCTCGAGGATGTTTATTATAAGGAAGATACTTTTAATAATATCGAGAGTAATTTTAGTGTGGAAGACATACAGTCATTGATTGACAGCCTTCCCGACGGTTACAGGATGATTTTTAACCTCTACGCGATTGAAGGATATAAGCATCAGGAGATCGCAGAGATGCTCGGGATTACGGAAGGGACATCAAAATCACAGTTGTCACACGCAAGGAAGATGTTGCAGGAACAGATTAACAAATTAAAGAATTATCAACATGGCACAGCATAAGTTAGAGAACGATTTCAGGGACAAGCTGAATCAAAGGGTGATTGAGCCTTCAGCGAATGCGTGGGACAGGCTTGATGCGATGCTCGCCGTAGCTGAAAAGCCAAAAAAGAACTACAACTGGCTGTATGTCGCCGCTTCTGTCGTTGGTTTTTTGTTCATCGGGATTGCCTTTTTATC
>CALRKC020000298.1:0-4202 GCA_943367895.1 Erythrobacter sanguineus
TGATGCTGGTCATCGTCAGCTACTTTTTCTACTGCTGCTGGGACTGGCGGTTCGGCTTCCTGCTGGCATTTTCAACCTTACTGGACTTTTATTCGGGGCTCGCCATAGAACGCAGCGATACCAAAGCCAGGAAAAAAATGTGGCTGGTAATCAGCGTCGGAATCAACCTTGGATTCCTGTGCTTCTTTAAATATTATAACTTTTTTATCGAATCCTTTTCAGACCTGCTCGGCAACTTTGGGCTGACCCCGCATTTCAGTACGCTAAGCATTATCCTGCCCGTGGGTATTTCGTTTTACACCTTCCACGGACTTTCCTATGTCTTTGATATTTACAACGGTAAAGCAAAACCAACCACCAACCTTACCAACTACGCCCTTTTTGTAAGCTTCTTCCCGCTGCTTGTGGCCGGACCTATTGAACGGGCAACCCACCTGTTACCGCAGTTTTTCGTAAGAAGGGAAATGACCTACCACCGCATTGTCGATGGCAGTTTCCAGATTATCTGGGGACTATTCAAGAAAGTGGTGATTGCCGACAATGCCGCCCAATTGGTTGATATCATTTTTAATAAAGATGGCGGCTCCGGAAGCGTCTTTGCCCTCGGGCCGATTCTCTTTGCGTTTCAGGTGTACGGAGATTTCTCAGGTTACTCAGACATCGCGCTCGGTTCCGCAAAACTGTTCGGTATCGACTTAATGACCAATTTCAGGTACCCTTACTTCTCCCGCGATATCGCCGAATTCTGGAGACGCTGGCACATTTCACTATCGACCTGGTTCAGGGATTACCTTTACATCCCGCTGGGTGGAGGCAAGGACGGACTTTGGATTAAAATCCGGAATACGATGATCATTTTTACGGTCAGCGGTTTTTGGCATGGCTCAAGCTGGAATTACATTTTCTGGGGGATCCTCAACGGACTTTACGTCGTGCCACTGATATTGATGGACAGCCACCGCAAGAATATGGAAATCATTGCCGCACACAGCAGCCTGCCAAGCATCAGGGAAGCTATTGGCGTGATTGTTACGTTTGGGCTTACCTGCTTCGGATTCATCATCTTCCGGACAGAGTCCATGCACCATGCCTTCGAATATATAGGACACCTGTTTAAACCGTCATTTTTTTCAATCCCAAAACTCTCAAGCGGCCAAAATACAACCATGCTTATCGTTCTTGTAATGGTTTCGATACTATTCATAACCGAGTGGTTTTACAGGAAAAGGGAATACGTATTCAAGGATATTTTCAAGGAAAGTATTGTAAAACAATGCGTCATCATCTTTGTTTTGGTACTGATTATCTTCTTTTTCGGAGGAAAACAGGCAGATTTTATTTACTTCCAATTCTAATACCACATGAAAACATCTCTTAAACGTCTGTCCATATTTTTGTGTATAAGCTTATTATCCGTATTGGTAGGAATTTATTGCCAAACCTATTTATACCGCAACCTCGAAAGCAACGACCGCAGGTTTGTAACCCTCATGGAAGTGCTGAACGATAAAAAACAAGACAATGTGCTGCTGTTTGGTGACAGCCGCAGCGTGTTGGGGATCGATACCAAAGTTGTAAGGGAAAAAGCAGGTATAGCGCAGCCCGTATACAACCTCGCCAACTTCAGCCAGTCGCTTTATCAGTCGTCTTATTTTTACGGCATGATCGACAAGAACACCAGGATGGTCGTACAATGCACTTCCCCCGACTTCTTTGCGAAAGACCGCGTACATGATATGCCGGAAGTGAAAGCCATACCGATGTACCTCAGTGGCTACAGGGTCAATGAGGAAACAAAGAACCTCATTCCGAATTACAATCGCTTTTTTGACAAGCCTGCCATCGCCGGTTATTTTGAATGCAGGGAGTATTTCAGGAACTATATTACGACCGCCATCAGGCCTATTTTTGACAACGAGCGCTACAAGCAGTCAGCCATGATGGACAAATACTTCCCACACCTTTACATCGACCAAAAGTCTCCCAATTACCCGGTACAGCAGGTGGGTTGCGATAAATACCGTGAATCGCAGTACCCTAAGACGCAAATCGCATTCCTCAAGAAAGTAAAAGCTTATTTCGACAAGAAAGGTATTGAATACGTAATGATCCTGATGCCGATCAATCCGGATGATTGCAGTGATCCCGCTTCCGCTTATGCCAGAACGCAGGAAATGATCACGAAAGAGACCGGAATCAGAGTAATTAACCTGACCGGATTACTCCCGGTGGAAGATTTCTACGATGCCGTACACGCCAACCACCATGGCGCCGAAGTATTGTCCAACGCCGTCGCTGAAGGCATAAAAGGACTGCATGCAAAATAAAAAACGGGACTTTCTTGTAAATCAAACAATGATAATGTAATATTGCAGTCCCGATCCGGGCGATTAGCTCAGCTGGTTCAGAGCACTACCTCGACAAGGTAGGGGTCACTGGTTCGAACCCAGTATCGCCCACAAAAAAACCGTGAAACTTACTGTAAGCTCACGGTTTTTTTTATTTCGTTTCGGAACACAGATCAATCCAATACTTTCGGATGTACAAAAAGGACGTTCTTAAGATCACGGGTCCTGCTCATCACCGAACCGCCGTTGCTTTGATTCGTAAGTGAAGTATTCCCTTCGACAGTGTAAAACGATACACCTTTTACCTTCCAGCCGTTGAACATACCAACGTGATCATAACGGGCATCACCGTTCCAGTCAAAAAATACCAAATCACCCACCTGCGGGGTCGTAGTGACCTCCTTTGATTTTTTAAAATGGGCTACTGCGGTCTGGCAACCGGCAAAGCCTTTTGTGAATCCAATATTCGGTAACGGTACACCCGCCTGACTGTAACACCAGCTGCAAAACATGCCGCACCAGGCCACCCCATCCAGACCGAACCATTTGCCATACTTTGTCTTGTTGGAATTCTTCGGACTCTCAACATAACCAACTTCTGCGAAAGCAACCTTAATGACGTTATCTCCTTTCATAATTAATTGTTTTTAAGTTGATTAAACTTACAAATTACTTTCGTCATTGTCAAATAATTCTTTCTGGAGTATGTGGGGCAAAAAAAACTCCATTGCAGAATGGAGTTTGATTATTGCGACATGATGGCAGTTTATTTTCGACTCATCAGGATTCTCAATACATACCAGAACAGCAGCATTACAGATGAGAACAATTGTAAAGCGGCACCAACATACTGTTCAGTACCATAATGGTCTTTGATTTGGCTGGTCTGGTACAGGATACTGCCGCTGGCCACGATCACCATGCCTACAGAAAACCACAAACCAAGCTCAAATCCGAACAGCGCCCCGGCAACAATCAGCCCAAGACCGATAAACCCGCTGATGATAAGCGCAGATCTCAGGAATGAGAAATCCGTCTTTGTAAAGAATACAACCGCGGTTAAGCCACCGAACATACACAGTGTAATGATCGCTGCCTGGGTGATTACAGCAGTACTTCCTGTATAATACATCGCGATAATAAGCATCGGAAGGAAAATCAACGCCTCAATGATAACGTACAGTCCCAGCCCCATATATTGCTGTGAGCGTGTTGCTGCAAACGCAAGTTATTATACTACCGTGTCCAATATCAAATCGTCGTCTAACTGATTGTTAGTCCCGATTCCGGCGCGTGTCAGGAATTACTCCCGATAAAACCCGCACTGTATTCTTCTTCTGTTTCTTAATCCAAAGTTTATTATTTCAACGCATTATCAGTGCTTTTTAAAATGTTATAACGTTGTCTCATAATACCATAATTTAAAGTTGAAGGGATGATGAAACTTTGTAGAAAATCAAATTTTAAACAAACCTTGTAATTATGAAAACAACAACAAAAACGCCCGCAACAAAAACGACAGCCGCAAAAACTGCCGCACCAAAAGGAACCGTAAAGGCAAAATCATCAGCAGCTGAAGGACTGGGCGAGCTGTTCGAAGACAGTCTGAAAGACATTTACTGGGCAGAGAAAGCCCTGACGAAAGCATTGCCTAAGATGGCTAAAAACGCCACATCAAAAGAACTGGTATCCGCACTGCAGGATCACCTCGTGCAGACAGAAGGTCAGGTACAACGGCTGGAAGCAGTTTTTCAGTCCATCGGTAAGAAAGCCGTTGCTAAAAAGTGCGATGCAATGGACGGCCTGATAAAAGAAGGCGAAAGCATCATGGAAGAAACCGAGCTGGGTGTCGTA
>CALRKC020000299.1:0-4200 GCA_943367895.1 Erythrobacter sanguineus
TACTTTCTTTATTTTCTTGCCCAGAAACGAACTGATGAACGCAATCACAGGAACAGTGGCCAGGAATATGGGGCCAAGCAGCCAATGGATGTTGATTGCATAAACCACAACAAAAACGATACCCACGACCGACTGGAAGATCAAGGATATGGAAAGCGTAATAAACTTCTCGCAGTCGGTCTTTACCTTCTGGAGTCGGCCGAGTGTTTCCCCGCTGCGCTGGTCTTCAAAATCCTGGAACGGTAACTGCAGTGCTTTCTGAATACCGTCCGTGTACATCTGGGCTCCGGTCCTTTGGATGATGATATTGGTAAAATAATCCTGAAAATTCTTTGCAATCCTCGATACCATGGCAGCACCAATCGACAATCCCAGCCAGCCCAGCACGACCTTGATAAAGGCATCGAGGTTGTTATTGAAATTGGCCACGCCAACACCACATTCGTTCATCAGCTTCCCAATGATGATCGAATCACAAAGCGAAAAACACTGGTTAATTGCTGCGAGGAGCAGTGCAAAAAAGAGAAGTGATTTATGGGTCCTGATATAAGAGAATAATATTTTCATAAAGGCTTGTAAATTTTGTGCGCAAAATTAAGGGTTATATCCAACGGTTCCGACCAATTGGTATTCTTTTTATTTATATGCATATAAACCGGCTTCCCTATCCCGGTTGCGACCGAAATCCAAAGTTGTTTTTATATGAAATTTTCAAAACTAAATTGTATATTTCGCATCAAAACAATTAAAACCCAGGTTATGATTACAACAATACTACTGGTTGCCTTTGTACTTATTTTAGGAACAATGTATGCGCAAAAGCGCTTCAGGATTATTGAAAAGAACGCGGAAGGAGAATTCCAGAAAATCAACTACAAACCAATCGTTTTCTCAATCGTTGCCCTGCTTTTCATTTTTGTGCAACCGTATGAAATGAAAAAGATTGAAGCCGGATACCAGGGCCTTTTGGTAGATCTGGTTGGTGATTCCAGAGGTGCATCGACAATCAAGGAAGTATCGGGCTGGAAAATCTACAACACCTGGACCGAGGAAATCCATCAGATTCCTTTAGACCAAAGAACCATCCGATATGAGAAACAGGCCGTGATCGCAAAAGGCGGCTTCCCCTGCGACATTTCGCCCAGTTTCAACCATTCTGTAAAAAGGGCTACCAGTGCAGATATGTTCACCAACCTGCGTACCTCCTATCGCAATGGCGGGCTGGAGGCGGTTGAAAAAGGATGGCTCGAAATCGCCATCCTGGGCGCTGTAAGTGATGTGGCAAATAAATGGGTGATCGATGACATCTTTAATAATCGCAGCGGTTTTGAAGCGGCCATTGTCGTTGAAGCCAACAAACGCGTCGGTAAATGGTTTACAATCTCCCAGCTGCGCACCAACATCCAGCCTCCTGCAAGTATCGTCGAATCAATAAAGGCCAAAGCAAAAGCTGTTCAGGATGCCATCACCTCAGAATCGCAGGCCAAGGCCGCCACTGCCGATGCACAACGCAAAATTGCCCTCGCCAAAGGAGACAGTGCCACAGTGGTGATTGAAGCCAGCTCGGAAGCGGCAGCACTAAGGCTCAAACAAAAAGAGCTGACCCCTTTATATGTTGAATACATCAAGGCCAGCAAATGGAACGGGCAGCTTCCAACGACAAGTTTAGGAAACGCCACACCCATGATTAACCTTAAGTAAATTGAAGCAAAATTAACTTTTGGGTACGCTAAGCATCCCTTTGGAACTGGTACCCGTTTTCGCAAGTTTTGATGAATAGTCAATACGAAATAAAATACCATGAACAAGCAACTTTCTACCGAACACGGCAAGAAGCTTCTGGCTGTATTAAAAGAACGCTTTGAAAAAAACATGCACCGTCATCCTGATATTGAATGGGATAAGATTCAAATCAGGCTTGAAGCCGATGCCGTCAAATTATGGTCTCTCGATCAGATGGAAGAAACCGGCGGCGAACCGGATGTAGTAGGGCAAAATCCAAAAACCGGGGCCTATATCTTTTATGATTGCGCTGCAGAAAGTCCAAAAGGCAGACGAAGTGTCTGTTATGACCGCGCTGCACTGGATGCCAGGAAAGAGCATAAGCCAAAAGACAGCGCGATGGATATGGTAGCGGCGATGGGTATTGAAATCCTGACAGAAGCGCAATACCGCGAATTGCAGCAGCTGGGTACCTTCGACCTGAAAACTTCAAGCTGGGTACAGACCACGCCCGAAATCCGCAAGCTTGGCGGCGCCTTGTTTTGTGACCGTCGTTACGACACGGTCTTTTTATATCATAACGGCGCGGATTCTTATTATGGTGCAAGGGGATTCCGCGGATTGCTGGAGGTTTGATAAATTAATATTGCTTAAACAATTCTTAAATTACTATTGCTTAAGTTTCGCGAATTGGGTACATTTGGTCATACAACCCCAACGTTATGAATCCCACCCCTGTCGTTTTTTATATCGATGATGATTCCGATGACCTTGATATTTTCGGTGAAGCCGCGAAAGAATTAGGTGCGGTAACCTATCTTTTCCAGGATCCCCATAAACTACAGCATGTACTTGACAATCCGCCGCCGACACCCACCATCTTGTTTATCGATCTCAACATGCCGGTGAAGTCAGGTTATGAAATCATCCGGGAAATTAAGACATCGGAAAAACTCAGAGAAATCCCTTTAGTGATATTCTCTACGGCAGATGATTTTCACAGTATTCAAAAAAGCAGGGATTTGGGAGCAAGCTACTACATCTGCAAGCCCACAAGTTTTAACAAGCTCAAGGGGGTGATTTCGGAGACGTTAAAAATAGACTGGCCCTTTTTTGATAATTCGGGTAGCGCTTTTATACGAAAGAGATAAACTGAAAGCCAATCTGACCTGGTTTAAAGTTCTGCCGGCAGGCTGATTTCAAATGCCGTTCCCTTACCCGGTTCACTCGAAACGTTGATGCTGCCACCATGATTCTCGACAATGCGCTTGCATAAGGCGAGTCCGATTCCCGTACCTTGCGTCTTGTCATGGAGCCTGTGGAACATCTTGAATATCTTGTCGGTATGTTCTGGATTGAATCCCCTTCCGTTGTCACTGATTACAATACGGATAAGACCCTGTTCCGAATCTTTATCCGTTTTTATGTTGATGATGGGTTGGCTGTCATTAAACTTAATCGCATTGCTGATCAGATTTGAAAAAAGCTGGTGCATTTGTATTGGGACGGCATTAACGACCGGTAGTACATCACGGTTTATAATACCGTTTTTTTCCGAAAGCAGGATCTCGAAGTCGGCTTCAATATTTGCGACCACATCATTCAGGTCGACTGCCGCCTTAAGTCCGGCAGCATCCATAGCCTGCGAATAAGTGAGTACAGCCTTTATAAGATTAGACATGCGGGCTGTGGATGCATTGATCTTCGCAATATAAGACAGCACTTTGTCTTTATCATCTATGTGCTCCTGAAGCATATCAATAAAAAGCATGATTTTCCGGAGCGGCTCCTGCAGATCGTGCGACGCCACATAGGCATACTCTTCCAGTTGCTTGTTCTGCATCAGGATAAGGTCGTCGGATTGTTTTTTATAGGTAAGGTCCCGCGTCACCTTGGAAAAGCCCGTGACATTACCGACCGCATCGTGCAACGCGGTGATCACGATGCTACCCCAGAAATGACTGCCATCCTTGCGCATACGCCATCCTTCGTAGGAAGCCTTATTATTCGCCGCTGCCTCTGCCAGTAATTGCTCGGGCAACTGCCGCTCCCGGTCATGAGGAAGGTAAAAAATACGAAAATTTAATCCCTTGGCTTCACTTTCGCTATATCCCTTGATATTTTCGGCACCCTTATTCCAATTCACGATTTTGCCGTCAGTATCGAGCAATATGATGGCGTAATCTTCCACTTCGGCAATCATCCGGTGGTAACGCTCCTCGCTGCGCCGCAACATTTCGTTCTGTTGCCGCAGTATTGCTGTCTGCCGCTCGAGGTGTTCTTCTGCATTCCTGCGCTCAGTCAGGTCGCGCGTTACCTTTGAATAACCGATAACATTATTTGCGGCATCATGCAGCGCGGTGATCACAACCGAAGCCCAAAAAGTACTGCCGTCTTTCCGTACCCGCCATCCTTCGTGAGTAGTACTGCCGGTTTCAAAAGCGAGTCTGAGTAATGACTCCGGCAACTGTTGTTCAC
>CALRKC020000300.1:0-4182 GCA_943367895.1 Erythrobacter sanguineus
AAAGTTTACATTTACAGGCATGAAAAAGTTCCTTTTTATTTTCATACTGCCGTTACTGCTTTTAAGTTGTGGTGATAAAGATGCTGATTATATCGATCCACGGGGTACTGATTATGCCGGGGCGCAAAGCTGTATACAATGCCACAAAGCGACTTACGAATCAGAATTGGCGCATGCACATTATAATGCGACTGCTCCGGGAACACCACAAAATGTGCTTGGCGATTTTTCTGCCGGACACAATACCTTTATCTATGACAATGGCGTAAAGATTGTTATGGAGCAACGCGGCGACAGCATTTATCATGTACTTTATAAAGATGGCAGGGAGCAGAAAGCCTATACCGTAGGCATCGTTTTTGGCTCAAGGAATGCACAGACTTCCGTGTATTGGGAAAACCACAATACTTATGAACTGCCAATTTCTTATTATAATGCTGTCGACAATTGGGGGACGAGTCCCGGATTTTCTTCGCTGCAACCGCAGTTTGACCGTAAGGTGATTAAGGATTGTTATGCCTGTCACAGTTCGAATGCGAGTAGCAGCGCAGTCAAAGGAGCTTCTGACAAGGTCAATTTCATGACTGCCGACATCCAGGATGTTATTGATCCGAAAACCATTGTATTCGGGATTGATTGTGAGCGATGCCATGGACCGGCTAAAGAACATGTGAACCACCACCTCAAATTTCCTGAAGATAAAACGGCTCACGGGATTGTGAAATATGCATCGCTTACGAATCAGCAGAAACTCGATGCCTGCGCTATTTGTCATTCCGGAGTTAACGGCATTAAGGTAAAGTCAACTTTCAGTTTTAAACCAGGCGATAAATTTTCGGATTATTATCTGAAGCCGCAGTCGGATAGTTATGATGTTCACGGGAATCAATACGGGCTGCTTTCACAAAGCCAGTGTTTTATTAAAAGTGATAACCTCAATTGCGTCAGCTGCCATAAACCGCATGAAGGGAAGAAGCAAAATCCTGAAAAATTCACCCCGGTTTGTTTGGATTGCCATAAAACGGTGACGCACAGCGCTGCGACTTCCAAAACCATTTCGGTGAAGCATCTCCAAAAGAATTGCGTGGAATGCCACATGCCCAAACAGGCTTCGCAGGCCATAATCTTTCAGCAATATAAGAATTCTGAATTTTCAAAATACCTGCTGCGTACCCATAAAATTGGGGTCTATCAGTCTCAGTAGGCAGTCAAGTGGGCAGTTGCTCTGCGGTGTATTAATTCACTACGATTTCAACAAAGTATCTCCAATAGCACATTCCAGGCATCTGCTTTTACTACAATATTCATTTTTCAATTCTAACAAGGCCTGTGAGTCAAAAGCATTTTTTGGCTTGACGCCGAATGACGAAAACTTATCCAAAACGCTGTTCGTTTCCGGCGGAAGCGATTGTAAAAGTGTCATCAGGGATTCTATCACATCCTTACCCTGGCTTTTGGAATAAGCAAACCGGAAAGGAATCAATGTGTTTATGATAATCAGATCAATAAACGACTGTGTCAGGGCCTTCTTTTTTAACGGACTGACCCGGTCAAACTGATAATGTGTCTGCCAGTAATCGCTGACGGCGACATTGAAAAGGCTGTAAATTTCGGCAACCACATCAGTATTGATCAGCTTGTCAAATAAGTTTTCTTTTTTATGGTACAGCATCGCCAGTTGTGCGAGCCTGACGGTCGGGAAATTGTCGGGCCGGAGCCTGAAAAACTGCAACGGCGTTGTGCTTGTTTTTCTGAGGTTGTATTTTTCGGAAAGGTATTCGAAGCGATTTTTAAGATCATGGAAATAACTGTCCTGTTTTTCCTCACTTAACAACCGGCAGCTTCCAAAGAAAAGCGCTTCGAGATTCCTGAGCTCAAAATGTTCTTTACGGATGATTGAGAAAGGCAATACTTCCGCCATTTCCTGAAAAGTAATGCCGTTTGTGTTCAATCCGAAGTTTTTGGCCAACAGCGAGAACAGGACGGCATCCCAATCCCTTGTTTTGCTTTCCAACAATGCCAGTATGGCTTCGGACTTTCGCTCAAGCCGTTCTATAAAAAGCCTTTCCATCCAGTTCCGCATGATAAACGGATCAATCGATACAAGCTGCTTTTCACAGTAAATCCAGGACTTTGGGTGGGTTAACGATTCGTAATTGTGAATTAGGTCAGACGAAATATACGTTTGTAATTCCAGGGTTGGGATTTCCGTGTTGTCTTTCCTGAAAATGGCGTCGTCGTGGGTCCAGACGACATGTAAAATGACGTTGTCATAGGCATCATCATCATGGTGGTGGTGAATGTACCAGTCAGCAGAATTTAAGTGAATTTCAATATTGCCCGCCCATTTCTGGCTGCCGATAATCACCTGCGCATTGAAAAAATCAGGACCGGCGCGTTGCAGATATTGGCCGGTATGCAATATTTGAAGCTTTTCACCGGAAGTGGTTCTGAGTCCGGTTAACGGGAATTTCCTGTATCTCCACAGGTAGTGTAAGAAATCTTCTTTCATCTGGATGGCGTTTAGGTTTGTAATCGGCGTTTATTCAGCTAAATTACAATAAAAAAATTCCAAATCCCAAACTTAACTGGTTTGGAATCTGGAATTTGAAATTTGAAATTTTGAGCTTTTATTTTATCGCTCCGATAATATCATACTTCGTAATAATATGGTGCCTGCCATTGCCCAAATCAAGCAATACCGCCTGATTCTCCTTATTAATCAGTTTAGAGACTTCTTCAATAGGTGTGCCTGCCTTAACGACAGGGTAGGGTTTGCCCATTACCTCCTTAATCGGTTTTTCTGCAACATTCTTGTCGGCGATATAGCTTTGGAACAAATCGGTTTCGTCGACCGAACCTACAAATCCATTGATGTCAATGACCGGAATCTGCGAGATTTTGTATTTGCGCATCCTTTCAATGGCGTGGGAAACCAGTTCCTCTGTACGTACAATAACCAATGGTTTGTCGATATGGTCTTTGATCACATCTTCGGCTTTTGTAATTTCCTCATCGAGGAAGCCACGCTCGCGCATCCAGTCGTCGTTGAACATTTTACCAACATAACGGCTTCCTGAGTCATGGAACAATACTACAACCACGTCTTCCGGTTTGAAATGTTCCTTAAGCTGTAACAAACCTTTGATGGCTGAACCAGCAGAGTTGCCTACGAAGATTCCTTCTTCCAAAGCCAGTTTTCGTTGGTATACTGCCGCGTCCTTGTCGGTTACTTTTGTAAAACCATCGATTAAAGAGAAATCCACGTTTTTGGGAAGGATGTCTTCTCCGATTCCTTCAGTGATATAGGAATACACTTCATTCTCATCAAAAATACCGGTTTCATGGTATTTCTTGAACACCGAACCATAAGTGTCAATACCCCAGCATTTGATATTTGGATTTTTTTCTTTCAAATATCTGGCGACACCTGAAATCGTTCCGCCTGTACCAACACCAACAACAAAGTGGGTCACCTTACCGCCGGTCTGTTCCCAGATTTCAGGGCCGGTGGATTCATAATGCGCCAATGAATTGGAAAGGTTGTCATATTGGTTTACATACCAGGAATTAGGGGTTTCCTCGCCCAGTCTCTTTGAAACCGAGTAGTACGAACGCGGATCTGACGGCTCTACATCGGTCGGGCAGACAATTACTTTTGCGCCAACAGCACGCAGTATGTCCATTTTTTCTTTCGACTGCTTGTCTGTGATCACGCAGATCAATTTATATCCTTTTACGATGGCTGCCAAAGCAAGCCCCATTCCGGTGTTGCCTGATGTTCCTTCGATAATGGTCCCTCCGGGTTTCAACCTTCCGTCGGCTTCGGCGTCTTCGACCATTTTGACGGCCATCCGGTCTTTTACCGAATTTCCGGGATTGAAGGTTTCCACTTTTGCCAAAACCAGGGCGTCCACTCCGGCGGTCACTTTATTGAGTTTCACCAGTGGCGTATTGCCGATCGTACCAAGTATGTTTTCTGCGTAATTCATAATTATCTGTTATCTCTGCGGATTAATTATTGGCAGTGAGCCAAAAAACGGCTGTAAAGATACCGATTATATAAAAGCCTGCAAGGGCGGCTTACATTATTTGAAAGTAAAAAAACCACCATACGGAAAAACTTCCGCATGATGGCATTTCGTGAATTCAGGATTTGGCGGTTTATGATTCGTCTTTAGT
>CALRKC020000301.1:0-4158 GCA_943367895.1 Erythrobacter sanguineus
AATTGTTTTAAAGGCTAAACACTTTACTAAGGGTCTTCCTAATTTTAACTGTAAATCAAAACACAAAAAAAGTTATGAAAACCCTTAGACTTATTACACTGTTTTTGCTTTCCGTTTCAATATGGAGCTGCAATGATACGGAAGGAACACCAAACGATGGTTCAGAGCAGATACTGCTGGGCAGCTGGAAAATGACCAAAGCCTACGGCGGCATTGCCGGGACGGTATACGACATTCCTGAAGGCGAAATCGTCTGGACATTCGATATAGAGGCCAATACCTTAACGGTCGTCAATAATTACTCGGCTCCCGGTTTTGAAGGCAGCCTGAGTTCCGGAACGTATGCGTACCAGATTGCTGACGCTGTAGGCGATGCGCCCTGCCGTAAAACCCTGTTTATCGACGGTAATAATTACGGCTGTTTTTCCAAAACCAATACCGGGATTACGATCAGCCAGGTGTATACTGACGGATTGATTTATGATTTTACGGAATAATTTCAAACAAAATTGACGATATGCGTTACAAATAAAACTATTTGTTACATTTTGTTAATTCTTGTATGGTCTTTTGGCTGACATTGCTGATTAACATAGTTTTGCAGAAAACAATCAGTATGCAGCCAAAAGACTTGCTTTCATTAGCCGCGCAATTCGGGAGTCCGTTATATGTTTATGACGCCGAAAAGATCGAATCCCAATACCACCGACTCACCTCAGCATTTTCTAAGGTCAACAGCCTTCGGGTTAACTATGCAGTAAAGGCGTTGTCTAATGTTTCGGTTTTGAAACTGTTTAAGAAAATCGGTGCGGGCCTCGATACGGTTTCGATACAGGAGGTACAGTTGGGATTGCATGCCGGTTTTGAACCTTCCCGGATTATCTATACCCCGAATGGTGTCTCGTTTGAAGAAATTGAGGCCGTTGCGCAAATGGGCGTTCAGATCAATATTGACAACCTTTCAGTGCTGGAGCATTTTGGGACCAAACATCCGCAGGTTCCGGTCTGCATCCGCATTAATCCCCATGTGATGGCGGGTGGCAACACGAATATCTCCGTAGGCCATATCGACAGTAAGTTCGGGATTTCGATACACCAAATGCCGCATATACTGCGTATCGTGGAGAACACGGGCATGCACATCAACGGGATGCATATGCATACGGGTTCGGACATCCTCGATATTGAGGTGTTCCTTTATGCTGCAGAAATCCTTTTTGATGCTGCAAAACATTTTACCACACTTGATTTCCTTGACTTCGGCAGCGGCTTCAAGGTTCCTTATAAGAAAGGCGATATACAGACGGATATTGAGGAACTGGGAAAAAAACTGTCCAAACGATTCAATGCTTTTGAAAAGGAATATGGCCGTGAGCTCACGCTGGCTTTTGAACCCGGCAAATTCCTTGTCAGTGAGGCGGGATTCTTTTTGGCAAAGGTAAATGTCGTAAAACAAACCACGTCGACCGTATTTGCGGGCATCGACAGCGGATTTAACCACCTGATCCGTCCGATGCTGTATGGCTCGCAGCACCATATCGAAAACCTTTCGAACCTCAAGGGGAAGGAACGGTTTTACACGATCGTCGGCTATATCTGTGAAACCGATACGTTTGCGAACAACCGCCGCATCCATGAAATCAATGAGGGCGATATACTGTGCTTCCACAATGCGGGCGCTTACTGCTTCTCGATGTCATCCAATTATAATTCCAGATACAAACCGGCTGAAGTGCTTTGGTATAATGGTACAGGCATCCTGATACGCGAACGCGAAAGCTTTGAGGATTTGCTTAAAAATCAGACGGTTGTTGAATTTTGATCGTTGGAATGCTCATCCGTTCTCGATACTTCGTGAAGTTTTGCTATCGCACACTTCACTCAACTCGAACTGACGGGGAGTTGGTTCGTTGCAGTTAGCTATCGCACACTTCACTCAACCCGAACTGACGGGGAGGTGGTTCATGTGCACTTTACACACTGTTTCAGAACAGCGCTTTAATTTTTGAGGAATTTCCGGCGCAAGATCCTTCCATTGGTATTTATTTCAGCGATGTAAAAGCCATCCGCCAGGGTGGCGACGCTAGTCTGCAGGCTATTTCCGGAGCCCTCTAACGTCAGTACGCTGCGGCCCTGTGCATTGATGATGGTCAGGCGGTGCGGCCCGTTATCAGCAAATGCAACCGACAGTAGGTCATCTGCGGGATCCAGTATCATTTCAAACGTAGCGGTATCTACCAAATCGGTTCCGAGCGGCGTGCAGTTCCCGGCCGCGGCAAACGGATTAAACCAGCGCAGGGCATCCTGCTGAATGGCATTGCTGTCACTGTCTTCGGTATCGCGGCACAACCAGGCGCTTACGGTACCGGAATCGGGGCATTTTGGCGATAGTGCAAAGCCTTCGATATTGTCGTTTGAGCCGGGTGCGTTAGGGATTAAGATTTCATCGACATCATTCAGTTTTCGTTCCCCGTTGACGATGGCACTGGACAGGTCCGATACCTCGAGCCGGTTGTTCCCTGAAACATTGTGCAGGATGTAGAGCAGTCCGGTTGTCCTGTCAAAGGCGAGATCGCAGCTTTCCTGCTGTGCTGATTTGTATTTCCCGACGTATGCAAAGTCATTGCTGGTGTTTGGGTTGATGTCGAAGACCCAGATGTAGCCGCCGTCCTGGTGCGCGATGAACATCAGTCCGCCCATGCCTTTTACGGAGGTGTACGGGTTTCCGGTCTGTTCACTTACAAATCCTATGGCCGACAGCGCGCTGTCCGGAACAAAGGCGATGCCTTCGGGTCCGCTGTTTCCGGTATCGTTCATGGGCGAAGGCGCGTTCAACAGGTCCCAGTGCCTGGATTCCGATATCGTGGTGATGCCTGCATTGGTGGTGTACTTTCGTATTTCGTATTCGTTTTCTGCGATGACGTAAAATTCGGTGGCGTTGTAATCGGCCTGCGTGATGCCCTCGGGACCGCCGGTGAGGGCCTTGTATGCCAACTGAGAGAAGGTATTGGTGGCGGTATTCAGCTGCAATACCCGCAGGAAGCCACTTCCCTGAACGAGATAGAGCCGGTTGGTTTGCGGATTCCAGTGCAGGCCGCTTAAATCCTGAACGCCGGCAGCATCCATTACGGCAGTGAGCGGTGTGGCCTGTGACCAGTTTTCAGCGGGCCAGGGGGATTGGGAAAACGATAAAAAGCCAAAGAGCAGTGCGACGGATCGTATGATGCTGTCCATATTATTTGGTACCGAGTATTTCGGGTAATATCCGGCATTCCGAGCCATTCGGGAAGGTGATGCGCAGCAGTTGTGACAGGGTCGGGGCGATCTGGGTGATGGTCTTCTTGTCATGGGACACGCCTTTCCTGACCTTCCAGCCGTAGAACAGTGCCGGGACATGGGTATCATAGCTGTACGGCGTGCCGTGGGAGGTGCCTGTGGTACCATATTCGATGTAACCCGGACGGAACAGCACGACGAGGTCGCCGTTTTCACGCGGGTCGTATCCGTTTGCGATGAAGTTCAGGTAGAAATCGTTTGGTGTGGCGTGCAGGATTTCCTCTTTGGTGTATACGCGTTTCGTCTGCGGCAGCGCCATCAGGTAATCTGTAATGGCTGTTTTTACCTTTTCGATATCGAGGGCTTTGTCTTTAAATGCCGGTTTGTTCAGGAAGACATTGTTGTTCGAAAAGTCGGCGATGACATCTGTCCCGAAGGTATCGGTTGAGAATTGCTTGAGGTTTTTGGACATTTCGCCGAAAGGGATGTTGGTCACATTGTATTTGTTGTCCTTCAGGTAGGTTACGTTTTCGGCACCGGCATGGTCGGCGGTGAGGAACAGCAGGTAGTTTCCCTTCCCTACTTTTTTGTCGAGGTAAGCGAGCAAATCGGCGATGTTGCGGTCGAGGCGCAGGTAGGTATCCTGTAGCTCTACGGACCGCGGCCCGATAATGTGGCCGATGTAATCGGGAGACGAGAAACTGACGGTCAGGAAATCGGTGTCGTTGTCGGTACCGAGCGCTTCCCTGTCGATGGCCTCTTTGGCGAAGTCCAGCAGGAAGTCGTTCCCGAAAGCGGTGGCGCGTAAGATTCCGGCATCGTTCTTATCATACATTTCCCTCAGGTTGAATGGGAACACGGCGGGCTTGCCATACAGCTTGC
>CALRKC020000302.1:0-4150 GCA_943367895.1 Erythrobacter sanguineus
AAGTTCAAAAGATCTGAAAATCGGAAGCAGTTGTAAAGTCCCGATTTTCAGGACTCACAAACTCCCGATCTTCAACGCACACTTCTCCCCGTCAATCGCCGCTGAAATAATCCCGCCTGCATAACCCGCTCCTTCTCCACACGGATAAAGGCCTTTGATTTGCAGGTGCTCCAGCGTTAATGGGTCACGCGGAATCCTGACGGGTGATGACGTACGCGATTCAGGCGCATGCAGTATCGCCTCGTTGGTGTAATATCCCTTCATGGATTTCCCGAATTCAATGAATCCTTCGCGCAATATCTGTGTCAGGAATCCCGGGAAAACCGTTCCGAGTTCTACGGAGGTAGTGCCGGGGACATAAGATGTCTTTGGAATATCAGCGGATAATTTCTGCTGTGAAAAATCAACCATCCTTTGTGCCGGGACTCTCTGTGTTTGTCCGGCGAGATGCCATGCTTTCTGTTCAATGCTTTTCTGGAACTCCATGCCGGCCAGTGCCCCAAATTTCGCAAACGGTTTGAAATCTTCCGGTTTCAACTCAATCACGATGCCCGAATTTGCCGTGGCCTGATCCCTTTTTGACGGCGACCAGCCATTGGTAACCACCTCCCCCGGACTGGTCGCACAGGGTGCGATTACACCACCCGGGCACATGCAGAACGAGTACATGCCGCGGCCATTTACCTGTTTCACGATCGAATATGGCGCCGGTGGCAGGAATTCGCCACGATAGTCACAGCTGTACTGTATCTTATCAATAAGTTCCTGCGGATGCTCGGCGCGGACGCCAAGGGCAAACGGTTTGGCTTCAATCAGGATTTTTTTGCGGTCGAGCAATTCGAAAATATCGCGCGCGGAATGTCCCGTGGCGAGGATGATTTTGTCAGAGGTAATTTGGTCCCCGTTTTGGGTAACGATACCCCGGACTTCATTATTTTTTATAAGGATGTCGGTCAGTTTGGTTTCAAAAAGCACCTGGCCACCGCATTCGATAATCTTATCGCGGATGTCACTGATGATCTGTGGTAACTTATTCGTCCCGATATGCGGATGCGCTTCCACCAATATATCTTCGGTAGCCCCGAAGGCCACGAGCAGCCTGAGAATCCGGTCGATGTCCCCGCGCTTTTTCGAACGGGTGTAGAGTTTCCCATCGGAATAAGTACCTGCACCCCCTTCACCAAAACAATAGTTACTATCCTCATTGACGATATGGTCGCGGTTGATGGCCTTCAGGTCACGACGGCGGCCGCGCACATCCTTTCCGCGCTCAATGACAATGGGTTTTAGTCCCAGTTCAACGAGTTGTAAGGCGGCAAACAATCCGGCAGGGCCTGCACCTACTACGATAACTTCCTTCGCATGCGATACATTCGGGTAATCGGGAAGCTGTGGCTTGTCCGCTGTAAAAGCTTCGCCTGCAAAGAAAATATGGAGTTTCAGATTGATCTTAATGGCTTTCTGCCGCGCATCAATGGATCGTTTCAATATGGATAGGTGCTGAATTTCAGAAACCGATGTACGGATCATTTTAGACACATGGTCCAACAGCAGCAACTGGTTTGCAGCGATTTCGGGAGATACCTGTATGAGGAGTTCTTTTGGCATGCGGCAAATTTAGGGATTTTTTTCAGTAGACCGTTCCCTGTGCCTGTCCGTCTGATGGAGCAAGGGTCGCGGGAATCAAAACTCCCGGAAACTATCGACTACTTCGCGGACATCATCAGCTACCCAATGGACAACCTCAGCTACTTGATGGAACGCCTTAGCTACAGGGTGGCAGGGAGCAGCAAACTGAAGGAAAGCATCAGCTACCCGATGACAGGTGCTGGCTAATTGACAGACAACGTTAGCGGTTTGACGGAAAGCACCGGCAAACCTGGTGATGACTTCAGCTATTGGACGGAACGGATCAGCTACCCGCCGTCGGGAAGCAGGAAGCAAAAACTTTAACAATTATTGCGGAAAAACCTCAGCAGCATATCGCAGGTAATTTTTAAAATTTGTGATACCAACCTTAAACCTTTACTTATGAATCTGAAATCTGTGAAAAGACGCTATAAAACTTCAGATGCCTACATGACCCAGGAAGCCCGGTTGATTCATGCCCTGGCTGATGCCGACCTCGAGCGGTTTACGGCTTATGACAATCAGATTAACGCCGGTTCGCAGGCAGCATTTTTTGCCCTGATCGTCAGTGCTGAAAGCGTCGTGTCAGACACCGCTGTCGTCGCACAGCAATTGCAGGCCGGGGAAGCGTTGCTTAGCCATATGGAAGCAGCGCGGGCCAAATACAATGAGGTGAAGTATTATGTCAGGAAGGCATTCCCCGACAGCAGGGGCACATGGGACGAATTCGGCGTTCAGGAATACCCGGAGGTCCGCAAGAACCCTTCCAAAATGATTTTATTCCTCGGCGAACTCTGGAAAACTGCCCTAAAGTATGAGGTGCCATTACTGGCAGCGGGGTATACAACCGCAGCCATTGCGGCGATTGACACTATCGGCAACGATTTACTTCAAACGAACACCAACAGGAACAGGACTATGCGGCAACGCCCCGGGCAGACAGAGGAACGCATTATTGCCTTGAATGCGTGTCACGCCCATATGACACAAATCAACGCGGCCGCGCAGTTGGTCTATGCGGGCGATTACGCAAAGCGGCAACAGTTTGTATTTTTTGCGGAAAGCGTTACGGGCAGCGCACCCCGACAGCAGGGTGACGGAGTTTGAAACCGTTGCTGCGACAGGGCTTTCGTCGGCAGTCGCTACGCTCGTGTGCAGCGGCATCCTTTTTTAGCGGTTCTCGATACGCACCTTATCAGGCACACTCGAACTGACGCTAAAAAGATAGAGCGGATTGCCCGGCCGTTCGCCCAAAATCATCGGATTATTCTGTCCCCTTCTCCTCAAATGCATGCAGTGCAAACGTCGCCAGCCAATGCTCGCCCTCATAATTGCCATCAACGACGGAAGGCAGCGAAAATAGAAAATGTTTGTCTGCCAAAGCTCTCAGGTGTGAAAACTGTTTCGGGTACTGGCGGATCAGATGATAGAGATTCCAGGCCCGGCTGAAGTTGAGCCCGTCGAGGTGCACCAGATGCCCGTCGGTACGGTCTGAAACTTTTGCCGATTCCCAGTCGAACTTCTTATTGAATAATTGCGGTGCGAATTTTTTCAACCATGACAGAAATTCCTTTTCCGACAGCACGCGCTGCATGATCGCCATTTCCTCAAGGCAGGGCGACAGGAAATCGGTACCGCTGGGTTCCCAGTTAAACGGGCAGCCGGCATCGTCCTGAAAAAGACGGATGGCATTTTCACGGATACTGTTCTTAAAAGCTTCGTTGTTGGTAAATACGGCATAATCCCAGGCGAATGTAAGTCCGAAGCCCGTATTCGGATGCATGCCCATACGAATGGGATACAGTAATTTGGGAAGGAACTCGATATATCTTTCGACGATTAAATTGGACAACGGCTTAAGGTTTGATGCCATTTCGTTTGCGAAAGGCTCGTTATACGTTTCCAATTCAAGTTGCAGCTTTAAGACCCAGTTCCAGCCGTAAGTACGCTCGAAAGATTTCTCGTGGTTTTTGGAAAGGTATGCCACTTCCTTTTGTATGTTTTCTTTTGAAAGGTTGATTTGAAGCTTGCTGATGATCTCGTCTCTTTTGTCCAAAGCGGGAAACTTTTTCAGCAGGTATACGAGGCTCCAGTGCCCATGCACCGAAGAATGCCAGTCGAAACAGCCGTAAAAGGCAGGATGCAGCGCTTTTGGCGACTGGATTTCGGTTGAATCAATCAGTAGCTGACTTAGTTTATTCGGATATTGCTGCTGCAGGCATTTTATCGGCAAAGTGGCGAGATGGTTGGCCTGTTGCAGGGAGAGTTCCTGTGAAATCAGGAAAGAGGGAATCAGCAATAATAAAAGGGAGAAGCGATTTTTCATCTATGAAGTTTTACCAAAAATAATGAATTAGGTGCAGGGTGCAAGGCGCAGGATACAGGGAATTTGCATATCTGAATAACTACAACCTAAACCTGAATCTGTATCTTTGCCTCAAAATGTACAAGATACAAACCCTGAACCCTGCACCTTGTAACCTGAACCCCTCAAAAATGTCAAGACAAATAAAACTCATCT
>CALRKC020000303.1:0-4149 GCA_943367895.1 Erythrobacter sanguineus
ACCCCAGTTCTACATGTACCTTCTCAAAGCAAATTTAATGAAACAGGAAAAGTAATCGCCCGCCAAATGGCGTTATTTTTTGGGCACAGGGCGCAAGGTTCAGGGTACAGGGTTTTGATATGACTAAAATAACCCGTTGGTGCAATTAATAGAAACTCAAATTTTGAAACACGTAGAACCATAAAAAAAGAGTTTTAAAGCCCAACTATAGGTTTCGCATAACCATGATGATTTGCTATGTCAAATGAAATGCCTTATAATTCTTATGGGAAAACTATGCTTCTGTCTGGTTAAAATTAATAAAGCATATCATACCCAAATGCCTTAAAATATACGAGATACAACACCTGCACCCCGTACCCTGCACCTATTTTACATTCCTGCGAATGCGGCTCATATGCCTGTCCGAAATACCAAGGAATGAAGAAAGATAATGCAACGGGACTTCCTGTAATAATTTGGGTTCGGTCTGCAGGAGTTTGGTGTAGCGTTCTTCGGGTGTCATCGTCAACAAATCGATGCGGTAATCGTCAATAAGGCAAATTTGTTTTTCGATTAAGTTGTAATAGCATTGATGGAATGCAGCATTATTTTCGATAAGGTCTTTAAACGTTTTCAAATCGGCTACATATAAAGTACAATCGGCGATGGCCTTGACGCTTTTGCGTGACGGTTTTTGGAAAAGAAAGCTGTTTAATGAGCTTGTGAAAGAATTTCGTAAAGCCAGATAACTCGTCACTTCATTCCCGGAAATTGCTATGGCGTGCTGTAAAATCCCGCTTTCAATAAAACAGAAGTAAGGACAGATACCGCCTTCTTTTACAAGGAACTCATTTTTCTTCAGTTGGATTTTCGAGAAGGCAGTTGTGGCTTTTTGGAGCATTTCTGCGGAAGCGGAACCGTCAGCATTGAATTGCAGTAAAGCATTTAAAAATAAATTCGATTCCTGATTGTTAGCCATAGCACAAACATATAAAATTCAATTCTTAAATACCAGATAACATTCGCAGCCCTATGCTTGGGATTTGGGATTTCGATATTGATTTTCCAGCGTTTACGGAATCCATTTATAATATCGCGCGCCAACCAGGTTTGGATTTTCCTTTTCAATGCGTTCGAGAATCCATTCGTTTTTCGGTTGGACAACACTTTCCTTTTGTTCTTTCTTATGTAGTTTTTCGTAAGTGCTAAAATCAATCTCATGACTTTGGGCCAAAGTTTCAAAAAGCCTGACCTTTGAAATTGAGTTTTTCCAGCCAGATTGTATGGTGCCTTCAAAAACCTTTGATTTAGAACCGCTTCCGTAAGCCATAAAACCGAATGTTGTTCCGGCGACTTCCTGATCAGTATCATAAAAATGACAAAGCGTGGAAAGCAGGCCCATAAATATTGAACCGGTATAAAGATTTCCGATTAACGAAGATGCTTTTTCAGCAGGCTGCAGTTTTTGGGTAACGAAGTCAAGATATTCGGGAGATTTTGCAAGGGATTTCAAATCGGGAATGTCTGTCTGGCCTGAATCCAACGCATAGATTTCAGGAAGCATGCGCCTGCCCTGAAACGAATACGGCAAATGCATGATGATGCTGTGCCAGGAATTGTAAAGCGTGTCTTTTGTGCCTTTTAATCCCTTCAGTCGAAAATAGGCTGTTCGTGTCCTGTCAGTATAGCATTGATTTGAATATTGCCCGTCAAAAACAGGCTGGTCTTTATGGATTTCGATTTCCGCTTCGAGATTTCCGAACCAGGCATCATTAATGTCGTTTCCGGTAATTTCTGATTTTGAAAGCGTATGATACGGCTTGAAAAAATCGAAAACACCTTTAGTATCCACAGCCCATTCGTTTGTAAATGCAATGATTTTCGGATTGGCGGAAACCAGTAAAGCAACCGCTCCGGCACCCTGGGTATATTCGCCGGTGGAGTTCAGGTCGTATTTTGCAATATCGGAACACACAACAATAGCTTTCTGCTCAGGATTCAGGCGGACAAAATCAAGGCAATTCTGTAATGCATCAACACCTCCGATACACGCGAAAGTAAAGTCAACAGCATCACAATGGCTGAAACTGCCTTCACCAAACTGCTGCTCCATCAATGAGACCAGAAACGAGGCAATTGGCTTGGAACTGTCAATACCGCTTTCGGTACCGACATAAATCCGTGCAATGCCTTTCGGGTCAATCTGGCTTTGTGAAAACAATTTCGTCAGTGCATTGGCACCAAACACGACAGTATCCTGGTGTGTATCTGCCAAAGTCATCTGCAACAAGCCAAGGCCTTTTTCCAGTTTTTCAGGTTCTATACCCCGTGCTTCGGCAAGGGATTTTACAGGCAGGTGGATCTTGGCTGCATCAAACGCAATCGCATCAATTCCGATATTCATTTTTAGTTTTTTTTGGAAGGGTAAAATTACAATTTATGAACGCTTTTATGCTTAAAATCATATTTCATACTGCACTTTTAAGGATATCCGAATTCCGGGTGCCGTAAACTACCGATTCCTCAAAAAAAGTTTTTGAATCGGTGTTTTTATGGTTATTTTAGCGGATAACTATCTCAAAAGACCTTCGATGAAACAACTCGTACTTTTATGCTGCATGCTTTGGCAAAGCATTACGCTTTCACAGGAAAAACCGGCTTACCGGATTTTTGATAAGCATGGAAAAGAAACAACCTATGCCAAATTACTGAAAGCGGCGTCCAAAACAGAAGTGGTTTTGTTTGGTGAATTTCACGATAATGCGATTTCACACTGGCTGGAACTGGAACTGGCCAAAGATCTGGCTGAGAAAAAGAAGCTGATTTTAGGTGCAGAGATGTTTGAGGCGGACAACCAGAAACAGCTGGACCAATATTTGAAAAATGATGTTGAAGATGCAAAAATGGACAGTACGGCACGGCTTTGGCCCAATTACAAAACAGATTACAAGCCGTTGGTTGATTTTGCAAAAGAAAAAGACTTCAAATTTATTGCGACCAATATTCCGCGACGTTTTGCAAGTCTGGTTTACAAAAACGGCTTCGAGGCCCTTGACGGTTTAACCGACGAGGAAAAAACCTGGATGGCACCGCTGCCGATTGCTTATGATGCCAAGCTCCCCGGATATGTGAAAATGGTTCAGGAAATGGGTGGCCATGGCGGCGAAAACCTTCCGAAAGCACAGGCAGTAAAAGATGCGGCAATGGCTTATTTTATTCTTAAGAACAGAACGGATGATTCGATTTTCCTTCATTACAATGGTTCCTACCACAGTGATAACTTCGACGGGATTTACTGGTACCTGAAAAAAGGCAGCCCTGAGTTGAAAATCGTAACCATTTCAACGGTCACGCAGGCGGATATTTCTAAGCTGGAAAAGGAAAATTCCGGTAAAGCCGATTTCATTCTGCTCGTTGATGAGGATGTTACGAAAACGTACTAGTTAAACACTTTATATTGATTATAAATAAGCCGCAAAAGATTGTGGCAAATATCAAATAGCACTATTTTTGTATGATTTTTAAAAACAATTAACCTGAATTATGGCACAAACCGCACTATTAAAGTCTTCTATTGCCAGAAAAGTTGCTATGGCACTTTCGGGACTTTTCCTCATTTCATTTTTAGCGCTGCACGTTTCTTTAAATATGGTTTCGGTATTCAGCGAGGATGCTTTTAACGCAGCGTCACACTTTATGGGCTATAACCCAATAATCCAGTACGTGATGCAGCCGGTTTTGGCAGCTGGTGTTATTTTTCATTTCGTCATGGGAATCGTACTGGAAATCCAGAACAGGAATGCGCGTCCGGTAAAATATGCCAAAAACAATGGCGCCGCAAATTCCTCATGGCCGTCGCGTAATATGATCATCACGGGATTGGTGGTATTGGCTTTTATGGGCTTGCATTTTTATGATTTCTGGTTTCCTGAACTGAACTACAAATATGTAGTAGCCAATGCGCCTGATTCAACAAGATATTATCATGAACTCAGAGAGAAATTCGTCGACCCGGTACGTGTCGGGTTATACTGCGTTTCTTTCCTGCTTTTGGCTTTACACTTATGGCATGGGTTCGCATCGTCATTCCAATCCGTTGGTTTTAATAATAAGTATTCAAGATCGCTGAGCAAATTCGCTTATGGCTTTGCTGTTATCGTACCGCTT
>CALRKC020000304.1:0-4145 GCA_943367895.1 Erythrobacter sanguineus
ATGAATTAACAGCTTAATTTCGCTGATGATAGTAATTAAATTAATAATTTTATGACGCTTATGAAAAACAGCTGCCATAATATGATAAATAAATCGTGTTGCACGACCTGCGGCACAACAGATTGTTATATGAAATGGCTGAAATAGCGTTTTCCTGCACCGAAAATACAAGCCTTTCCTAAATGAAAGGCTTTTTTGTTAACTCAGATTGAATAGTCCTTTCAATACCAAATACTTAAATTAAACAAGATGAAAAAAACCTTACTCCTACTCGTGCTTTTTACTGCTTTTAGCGCCGACGCTCAAACCGCAAACTTTAAGAATAAGGCCTGGCTTGATGAACTGGTCTCCATTATGCAGGGAAATTATACTTCTGAAAAACAGGCTGCCGCGGACACCAGTTACTTCAATATTTCATTAAGGATGACGCCTATATGGAAAGGTAAGGGTCATTATCTTTATGTCGAACAGGCATTGAGCACCAGACAGGATAAGCCCTACAGGGTAAGAATCTACAAGGTCAGTCAACGTGGCGAAAATGAATTTGTAAGTGAAATCTACACTTTAAAAAATGAAAAAGACTGGATCGGGAAATGGAACGATCCGGAAGCTTTTGAAAAACTTGCAGAAACAGACATCGAGTTAAAGCCCGGATGCGAGGTGATTTTAAAGCGTATTGAAAAAAACAAATTTGCAGGACAAACCGGAGATAAAACCTGTCCGAGCGAACTTCGCGGAGCCAGTTATGCCACTTCAAAGGTTACCGTACTTCCCAATCAGATTCTTTCCTGGGATCAGGGATTCGATAAAGAAGGAAAACAAGTCTGGGGAGCAGAAAAAGCAGGCTATATTTTTGATAAAATAAAATGATCAATTGCTCTGGGTTATAGCCAAACCAATTGAGAATTATTGGTTTGGCTATTGCCTCATAAACGTTTTTCAGAAACCCAACTTACATCCGGGCGGCGATTTTTTTGATCATTCCGCCAAAAATAAAAAAATGGAATGGCAGCATGCTGTACCAATACAAGCGACCCCACAACCCCCTTGGCCTGAAGGTAGCGACCTGATGCAGCACGTTATGCTCATCTATTGAAAATTCGAGCCAGGCTTCACCGGGAAGCTTCATCTCAGCGAACAACAATAATCTTTTTCTGCTACGGTCCGCCAAAAGCACCCTCCAGAAATCCAACGAGTCGCCGGCATGGATTAGGGTTGGGTGTGTCCTCCCACGGCGCAGTCCTACTCCGCCCACAGCTTTGTCCAGATGTCCACGAACGCGCCACATCCAATTGCCATAGTACCATCCCTTCTCGCCACCAATGGAGAAGATATTTTCAAGTGTTTTTTCGACATCAGCAACCGCAATAGACTTTTTATCTTTTACGCAACCGAACACCGGCACCTGGATATAGCCTCTTAGGTCTTTTTGTATGCCGCTGCTGGACAGGCTGTCTTTCCAACTCGAGATCACCAGGTTTTGTTCAATTTTAATAAAGGCGAGTTTAATCGCATCCACATATGAAATAGGGCTCATGCCGAGGATATGCTGCAAACGTTTGTCTTTGGCAACTACCTCCATCTTCATACTTTCAACAAGATTTGACGCCAGTTTATAAGAAGTTGAAGTAACAAAATAGAGCCAATAAGAAGATAATTTCGGCGTCATTACCGGAACCGTTATAAGCCACAGCCTGATTTTCCTTGTTTTGGCATAAAGCAATAACATTTCACGATAGGTTAATATGTTCGGGCCTGCAATATCAAAAGATTCGTTGTAACATTGTTCCTTAAGAAGAACACCGATCAGGTATTGCATTACGTCCCGAATCGCAATGGGCTGCGTTTTGGTCAACACCCATTTTGGCGTAATCATTATTGGAAGTTTCTCACAAAGATCCCGGATGATTTCAAACGAAGAACTGCCTGACCCGACAATAATCCCGGCCCGTAAAACGGTTAGCTTAAAATCGCCCTGATATAAAATGTCTTCCACATCACTGCGGGATTGCAGGTGCTTCGATAATACCGAATCGTTGATGATACCACTGAGGAATACTACCTGTGTAATGCCGATGGCCGCTGCATAGGTATTGAAATTCCGCGCAGATCTTGCCTCAAGGTCATCAAAATTATCAGTCGAGGCACTCATGGAATGGATGAGATAGTAGGCAACATCAAATCGTTCAGGCAGCTTTTCAAGGTTGGGCGCTTCCAGAAAATCTTTTTCCCAAATGCTGATTTTCGCCAGCGTACTCTCGTCCAGTCCCAACCGGTCCGCATTTCGCACACAGCATACTACTTCATGGCCAAGATACAGCAATTCGGGTAAAAGTCTTTTACCTACATATCCATTGGCGCCTGTCAGCAGAATTCGCATAGCTCTTTTTTAGTTCAGTTTATTGGAAATTAATGCAATAAACTCCTTCCGGGTACGGTCGTTTTCAAATTCACCGTTGAATGAAGATGTTGTTGTAACACTGTTCTGCTTCTGGATGCCGCGCATCTGCATGCACATATGCTGGCACTCCATGACCACCGCGACACCGTGAGGCTCCAATGCCGTTTGGATGCAATTCTTAATCTGGTCGGTAAGCCGCTCCTGTACCTGGAACCGTCTGGCAAATGCCTCAACAACCCTCGGAATCTTGCTTAACCCTACAATTTTACCATTGGGAATATAGGCGACGTGAACTTTACCGAAAAATGGCAGGAGATGGTGTTCACACATGGAATACACCTCGATGTTCTTTACCACAACCATTTGTTTGTGATCCTCTTCAAAAAGTGCTCCCTTTAATATCTCCAGCGGATCCAAATCATAACCCTGTGTAAGGAATTGATACGCTTTGGCCGCGCGTTCCGGTGTTTTCTGAAGACCCTCACGCTCAACGTCTTCACCCAGGATTTCAAGGAGACTATGAACTTTTCCTGCTAACGCTTCTGTAGTCGCTTCATCATATTGATCGACTTTTTTGTAACTGCTCATTTTTAATTTATTATTTTTGTTGAAGGTAAAACAAAAATATTAGAACAAATGTTAATTTTTATAACCTCCATAAAGTGATGAGCAATTCGTTTTCCGATTTCAATGAAGTAGAAACAGACCGCATTATCGAGATGGCATGGGAAGACCGCACTTCTTTTGAAGCCATAAAACTCCAGTTTGATCTCAATGAGACCGAAGTCAGGAAACTGATGAAAGCAACGTTGAAATTCAGGAGCTATGTGCTTTGGAGGAAGCGTGTCGAAAACTGTAAAACAAAACATGCCGCCAAAAGGAACAGTAGTATTGACCGGTTTAAAAGCAAGGCACAACGACACATCTCACAAAACAGGATCTCAAAAAGACCGTAACACCCTTGATCCTGTGTCGGTTTATTAATTATATTTGGTTTCCTAAAAACACAAAAACAACCCGCTCGTGCTGTTTCAGTTTGGATTTTATAGTTCGCTGTTATTAATCACTTTTTCACAGGGAATACTTTACAGCCTTTTGCTTTTGCGAAAGCGGTTTACTTCCGGCGACAAATCCAACTATTGGCTAAGTGCCTTCATATTGGTATGCAGTCTTTACATAGCACCCTGGATGCTCGGCTTTGCAGGCTGGTATGACAATCAGCCGTATCGTGACATTCTTTTCTATGTTCCTTTTCAACAATTGTATCTGTTTGGTCCGCTGATTTATTGCTATACCCAAAGCCTGCTCAATCCGGACTTCAGGCTTTCCAGGGTTGGCTTGCTGCATTTCCTGCCCGCCGCGGTTTATCTGCTCTTTAATTTTTATATGTGGCTGTATGATACATTTGTATTCCAGGGCTACCATTTTTATGCAGACGGCGCAGATAAGGATTTTGATGCCTGGTATCAGTATTCCGGATTCGCATCAATGGCAGTATACCTGCTGCTGAGTATTCGGTATTACAACATTTACCGGCGGTTAATCTATCAGGTGACCAGCTTCGCCGAGGCCATCCTTTTCGACTGGATTAAGAAATACCTGGTTTCCTTCCTCATATTAACGGTGCTCCCGATTGCTTTTGATGTGTTGGCATATTTCTTCCCCGAAATCAGGACCTATATGGGTAGTTGGTGGTACTTCCTTGCATTCTCGATCGTAATGTATTACATCGCCATCACCGCCT
>CALRKC020000305.1:0-4134 GCA_943367895.1 Erythrobacter sanguineus
TGAGAATTTATTAAATTATAAATATTCAATTATGGAGATTATTTTTAGTCGATAGCGTTGCGACAATCAATTATGAATATAATTTCATAACCAAAACTGATTTGGTTATAATTGAAAATGCGTTTTTAATCCCTAATTTTGCATAAGAATTTAAACCTTATTAATTAAAATATTATGGCATTAGCAATAACAGATGCTACTTTTGATGAAGTAGTTTTGAAATCAGATAAACCGGTAATGGTCGATTTTTGGGCAGCCTGGTGCGGACCATGTCGTATGGTAGGGCCGGTAATTGACGAAATCGCAACCGAATACGATGGTAAGGCAGTCGTTGGAAAAGTAGATGTGGATGCAAATCAGGAATTTGCAGCCAAATACGGTGTAAGAAATATCCCTACCGTTCTGGTTTTCCATAAAGGTGAGGTAGTGGGACGCCAGGTGGGCGTGGCGCCTAAGCAAACGTATGCGGATTCACTGAATGCGTTACTGTAAGAAATATTGAAAAAGAGATGGAAAGCCCCGTGATGTAAAATTGCGGGGCTTTTTTTATGATACCTATTTTTGTTGGTCTAAAGACCCGTCTTGCTATTTCATCAAATCATCGCTCTTGTAAAGAGTTGTTTTTGAAAACGCATTAGGGATGGGGTTCCTGTCAGGCGCGTCGTTATCATCCGGCAAAGTTTGGCTGTATTTGTTAATTAAGCGCAACGGTTAAGCGCGCATTTTAAACGATGATTTTTGGCTTTCTTTTAATTTTTTAGTCTTTCAATCTTTTAATACATTTGAAAGATGAAGATTGAATCACAATTAGAAAAAATATCCAGTTTCCAGCATCTGGAATTATTGGCAAACCAGGTGGTGGAAGGATTTATTTCCGGAATGCACAAAAGCCCGTTTCACGGATTTTCTGCAGAGTTCGCCGAGCACAAGGTTTACAATTCGGGCGAAAGCACGAAACATATCGATTGGAAGTTATTTGCCAAGACAGACCGACTTTACACCAAGCGTTTCGAAGAGGAAACCAATTTGCGCTGCCACCTGATCATCGACAATTCGTCTTCAATGCATTATCCGAAACTGAAAGACGGACAGCCGTTTTATGAAAGTAAAATCGGATTTGCGGTACTGGCATCAGCCGTGTTAATGAATCTGTTGAAGAAACAAAGAGACGCTGTGGGGCTGAGCGTGTATTCCGATAGATATGAATACTACGCACCCGAAAAAGGCAGTGAACGGCACCATCGCATGCTGTTGAATACGCTTGAAAACTTACTGGAAACCAAGCGGGACGCTACAAATACCGACACAACGACCTATCTCCACCAAATTGCCGAAAAGATGCACCGGCGCTCCATGATCGTCGTTTTTACGGACATGTTCCAATCAGGCAATGAAGAGGCGCTGTTTAACGCGCTGCAACACCTCAAACACGACAAGCACAAAGTGGTGCTGTTTCATGTCATCGACAATAAAACCGAGCTGAACTTCGATTATGATAATGCGCCGCGTAAATTCATCGATATGGAAACAGGAGAGGATGTCAATATTTTTGCGGATAACATCAAAGAACAATATGAAAAGCAGGTCGATGCCTATTTTAAGAAACTGGCCCAAACCTGCATTCAGAATAAAATTAAGTATGTGCCGGTCAGTGTGGGCGAAAGTTTTGAAAAAATTCTGACCACATACTTGGTTGAAAAACAAAGTTTTGGATAATACAGCAAAAAAAGCAATGATTTTTTTTCAAAAAACACTTGCAGGAACGAAATTCTATAGTATATTTGCACTCGCAATTAAGCGCAGGTTTGGTAGTTCAGTTGGTTAGAATACATGCCTGTCACGCATGGGGTCGCGGGTTCGAGTCCCGTCCAGACCGCTAAATTGGGGAAAGCCTTTCATTACGAAAGGCTTTTTTGCCCAAAAAGCATTTAAGATTAGTTGTGTTGTTTAGGCACGAAAGTGCCAAAGGTTTAGTAGTTAGACCAATGAAAAGCTTTCCATTTACTTGGAGGGCTTTTTTGATTTATTATAGTTTGTTTAATTTTTTAATTCACGATTTTGTTTTTTGTTTACATCATCTACTCTGAAGAAAAAGACATCTACTACAAAGGTTTTACGACGAATGTAGAAAACCGTATTATTCAGCATAATTCTAACGAAGGCAAATTCACATCATCAAAAGGAGCGTGGAAATTGGTTTATCAAAAATCATTTGAAACTAAGAGAGAAGCTTTAATGGAGGAGAAGAGAATTAAGAAGCTAAACCGCGTATCAATTGAAAAATTAATTTTAAAAGGGTGATAGGTGTTCGAGTCCTCTCGTCATGCTGACGAGACTAAATTGGGGAAAGCCTTTCATTACGAAAGGCTTTTTTGCCCAAAAAGCATTTAAGATTAGTTGTGTTGTTTAGGCACGAAAGTGCCAAAGGTTTAGTAGTTAGACCAATGATCTCGTCTGCTTAGACGAGACCATTTACTTGGAGGGCTTTTTTGATTTTGGATAAAGCCAAATGACAATAGCCAAAAGCAACAACACGAAATACTAAAGCTGTTTCTGTTAGTCAGGTATGCAGCTCCATCTGAAATTTTTTTAATTTTGGCTAACAGCTAACAGCTAACAGCTGACAGCTAATAAAAACCTTTTCACTACATTTGAGATCAATTGATTGCCACATGAAAAAAATACTCACAATCCTGGCCGTGTTTTTCGTTGCGATCGCAGCAGCGCAGGACCCCAAAGACCCCGATTTTGAAATCAAGGACCGCCTGTATAAAAAATATAAGACAGAAGTTCGCGGCTACGACCGCAACGATTTTGATGCCCTCATTATGGAGTTTTTTGAAAGGCAGTCCGATGAAGCACCATTACTGACAAAGGAGGAATATTACACCTACACCGCCAAAATCGCCATCTATTCTGAGAAATACGGCCTGTTGTACAAAAAGGAAAAAGCGGTGGCACAAAAAACGAAAAATGAATGGCTCGGTAAAATGTACAGCGATTATCTCGCTTCACGGCCAAAAAAGGAATAGGACTTGAAAAAGATACTACTATTTACCGGATGCCTCTTATTGCTGTCATGCCAGTACTTCCAGCGCGAAGTGCCGTCAAAAGAAGCACTGCTTAAGCAGCAGCTTGATTCGGTAAACTGGAATGAAGTCGACGAAATGCCTTCAGTATCGTCCTGTGACAGTCTCGGCACCAAGCCCGAACGCGCCCAATGTTTCATCGATTTTATAGCGGCAGAAATCCAAAACCGATTAAGTGCAGACACACTCACCGTGCGTTATGCCCAATTTGACACCATCAACGTTAAAGTGACCGTTTCGCGTGATGCCAGGCTGCAGTTCGAACCGCAGTTTCCGGAAAATACCCCTTACGACAAAGCAATTATGGACAGCATCATCCGGTCACGCCTTATCGATTTCCCAAAAATCAGTCCCGCCCTGAAACGCGGCCTTCCGGTGAAGACACAATTTGTGCTGCCGGTGATTCTTAATGTGACGCATTGATCTCATTGTATTTTTCCGGAGCTATTCCGGCTGTCCGCTATATCTTTTTCAGCGTCAGTTCGAGTGTCCTGAAAGGACGTGTCGAGAACCGCTAAAAAAGGATGCCGCTTCCATCCGGGCTAGGGGCATCGTTCTCAAAACCGCCTTCCCTTCCATTCATATTTTCCGAAAACCGAATACACCGCGACCGCCATACTGAAAAAAGGATATACGATTGCCGAAAGCAGGTAATATCGTGTGGGTTTCCTAAAGAACGCATTGGTTTGATGGATCAATATCCCATCCACAATCAATTTTAAGACTAAGAATAACAGTATTCCCATCTGATGCACGTCAGTCACGAATAAAATCAATCCGCCAATCCAAGCGACATTGCCGGAAAAAGCCATTAATCCCAGCAGCTTCCCGAAAACACTTTGGTAAGAACCGGTTTTGGAAGCCCAGCGTACCCGCTGGTAAAACAATGCCCTAACCGTGTCTGCGGGTTTTGTAACTACAATATTCAACTCCGATTTAAGGTATCCGACTTTTTCAGGAAATTCCAGTACCGCCTTTTGAAGCAAAAACACATCATCTCCGCCGGCATGACCCTGATTTCCATCGAAACCATTTAACGCATGGA
>CALRKC020000306.1:0-4101 GCA_943367895.1 Erythrobacter sanguineus
TTACGGACACCGAGTGGTACCCGATCATACAATCGGTTTCATTGGAAGCCAATTCCCAAACCGGTAAGCGACCGCCCTGTTCGTATTGTTTGATAAAAGTATTGATGAAATCCGCGGTACGTTTCTTTTCGATTAAAGTGTATAAAGGATGTGCTGCGCGGAAAGTGTCCCAAAGCGAAAACACGGAATAATAATCAAAACCTTCGGCGGTATGGATTTTATGGTCTCTTCCACGATATTTTCGGTCGATATCCTGCGCGATATTGGGTTGCATCATGGTATGGTATAAAGCGGTGTAGAAAACCGTTTTTTTGTCTTTATCAGGCGTCGTGATCTCAATTTTAGAGAGTTCTTTGTTCCATGCTGCTTCGGCGGCTTTCTTCGTTTTTTCGAAATCCCAGCCTTTAAGTTCAGATATGTTTTTTTCAGCGCCTTCATAAGCCGTTGGGGATAGCGCCACTTTCACTGAAATTTTTTCGCCCTTTTTTACATCTGCTGAGAAGCTTAAGGCCAGAATAGTTCCGGCAAAAAACGTATCGGTTGTTTTCGCAGGCGCAAAAGCGTTGTTGTTCACTTTCTTGATTTTCATCGGTTTGCTGAATTCGATTCGGGCATATACATATTGATCTCTTGCCCAGGCTTCACTTCTTCGTAACACCTCAATGGTTTTGCTGTCAATGATTTTTACTTCGCCCAGCAGCAATTTGTCGCGGTGGTTTAAATCTAAAATGATGTTGGCCTGACCGGATTTATTGAAGGTATACTGGTGCATTCCCACACGGGTCGTAGCGGTTAAAGCCACGTCAATATTATCCTTATCGAGTTTCACAGAATAAAATCCTGCGGATGCTTTTTCGTTATTATGGGAAAAAGAAGAGGAATATTGTTTGTTGTCCAAAGACGGTTCGCCCATAGTTGGCATCAGCATGATATCGCCGAAATCGGAAACACCGGTACCGTTAAGGTGGGTGTGTGAAAACCCGTAAATCACGCTGTCGGAATAATGGTAACCTGAACAGCCGTCCCAACTGCCGTCGATTCTTGTATCAGGCGATAACTGGACCATTCCGAAAGGCAATGTTGCACCTGGGAAAGTATGGCCGTGGCCGCCGGTGCCGATGAATGGATTAACGGATTTCGAATAGTCCTGGGCGAAGATGAATGAGGAAATAAAAAGGGAAACGAGTGAAAAAGAAAACTTCATGGTTCTGGTTTTGCTTCCCAAATATACGGATTTATGAATTTACGAGGGTTTGCGTTAGGGATTGTAGTGGAAATCCTTTTTATTGCCGTGACAAATTCTCCGAATTAGCAACAGACTCGAAGGCAATAAAAAGATTGCAACGGAAAGCCCGGGCCGCAGGCAACGCCATAAAAAAACCGCCTCCAAAAAATGAAGCGGTTTAATATTATATAAGCAGACTGGAAACTGTGACTGCGACTGAAAACTTTTTAGCCTTTCAAACTCGCCGATAAATACTCACGATTCATCCTCGCGATATTTTCCAATGAAATCCCTTTAGGGCATTCTACTTCACAGGCGCCCGTATTCGTACAGTTTCCGAAACCTTCAGCATCCATCTGGCGAACCATATTCAGTACGCGGTCTGCCGCTTCGACTTTACCTTGTGGTAAAAGTGCGAATTGAGAAACCTTTGCAGAAACGAACAGCATCGCTGAAGAGTTCTTACAAGAAGCCACACAAGCGCCACAACCGATGCACGTAGCGGCATCAAAAGCGCGGTCGGCATCGTGTTTAGGGATCGGAATTGTATTGGCGTCGATAGTGTTTCCTGAAGTGTTTACAGAGATAAATCCGCCTGCATGCTGGATGCGGTCAAAAGAACTCCTGTCTACGACCAAATCCTTGATTACAGGGAATGCTTTCGCGCGGAAGGGCTCGATGTAAATCGTATCGCCATCCTTGAACATACGCATGTGCAGCTGGCAGGTCGTTACGGCACGATCGGGTCCGTGTGCTTCACCGTTGATGAAAAGCGAACACATACCGCAGATTCCTTCACGGCAATCGTGGTCGAATGATACAGGATCTTCGCCTTTGTTGATGAGCTTGTCGTTTAAAACGTCCAGCATTTCAAGAAAGGACATGTCCGGCTCAATTCCGTCGATTGGATAATCGACCATTTTTCCTGTGTCTTTGGCGTTTTTCTGACGCCATATTTTTAGGGTAAGTTTCATAACTTAATAGTATTGAGTATTGAGAAGCGAGTATTGGGAAGAGTACTAAAGCCGTGTGGCGTTGCAATTCTATCTCACTTCTAATATCTTATTTATAACTTCTTTGTACCAATTTCACATTATCGAAAACCAAAGGTTCCTTATGCAATACGGCATCACTTGGCTTTCCTTTGTATTCCCATGCGGCTACGTAAGCGAAATTTTCATCGTCACGCTGGGCCTCGCCATCAGGCGTCTGGTATTCCTCACGGAAATGTCCGCCACAGCTTTCGTTTCTGTGCAAAGCATCTTTGGCAAACAATTCTCCCAGCTCAAGGAAGTCAGCAACACGCATCGCTTTTTCCAATTCCTGGTTGAAACTGTCAAGTGTTCCCGGAACTTTTACATCACGGTGGAATTCCTCGCGGAGTTCGGCTATTTCCGAAATGGCTTCTGTCAGGCCTTTGGCATTACGCGCCATACCGACTTTATTCCACATGATTTTTCCTAACTTCTTGTGGAAATAATCTACAGAATGTTTCCCGTTATTGTTGATGAATTTTTCCAATTGATTGCGAACCGCTTTCTCAGCCTCATCAAATTCCGGTGTATTGGTTGGGATTTTGCCCATTTTGATGTCAGGAGCCAGATAATCTCCGATGGTGTAGGGCAGTACGAAATATCCGTCGGCGAGTCCCTGCATCAATGCTGAAGCCCCCAGGCGGTTTGCGCCGTGATCAGAGAAGTTTGATTCCCCGATCGAGAAGCAACCCGGAATAGTGGTCATCAGGTTATAGTCAACCCAGGTGCCGCCCATTGTGTAATGTACCGCAGGGTAAATCATCATTGGGGTTACGTATGGATTCTCGTCAACAATCTTTTCATACATCTGGAACAGGTTTCCGTATTTGCTTTCGACAACTTCTGTTCCCAGTTTTTTTACCAGGGCAGTATCGTTTTCATCCAGCTGCTTGATTTTGGCCTGGTCCCTTCCGTATCTTTCGATTGCAGAAGCAAAGTCGAGATACACTGCTTCACCTGTCTTGTTGACACCAAAACCGGCATCACAACGTTCCTTGGCCGCACGTGATGCGATATCACGGGGAACCAGGTTTCCAAAGGCAGGATACCTTCGCTCCAGGTAATAATCTCTTTCATCTTCTGATAAGTCGGTTGGCTTCTTTCTGCCTTCGCGGATGGCTTTGGCATCTTCCAATGATTTAGGAACCCAGATTCTTCCGTCGTTCCTTAAGGATTCAGACATCAGGGTCAGTTTTGACTGATGGTCACCTGAAACCGGAATGCAGGTCGGGTGGATTTGTGTATAGCAGGGATTGGCGAAAAACGCCCCTTTTTTATGAATTTTCCAGGCAGCAGTTGCGTTACTTCCCATTGCATTGGTCGAGAGGAAAAATACGTTTCCGTATCCTCCGGAACCAATAACAACAGCATGAGCGGAGTGCCTTTCAATTTCACCCGTAATTAAATTACGTGCAATAATACCACGTGCCTTGCCATTTATCACAACCAGCTCAAGCATTTCATGGCGGTTGTACATCTTTATTTTTCCCCGGCCGATCTGGCGGTTCATAGCAGAATACGCACCAAGTAATAATTGTTGCCCTGTCTGTCCTTTTGCGTAAAAAGTACGAGAAACCAAAGTACCTCCGAAAGATCGGTTGTCCAGTAATCCGCCATATTCACGCGCCAAAGGAACACCCTGGGCAACACATTGGTCAATGATGTTCGCGGAAACTTCAGCCAGACGGTGAACGTTTGCTTCACGGGCGCGGTAATCACCTCCTTTTACCGTATCATAAAAAAGACGGAAAGTCGAGTCGCCGTCGCCCTGGTAGTTTTTCGCAGCGTTGATTCCCCCTTGCGCCGCAATCGAGTGTGCACGACGGGGTGAATCCTGAAAAC
>CALRKC020000307.1:0-4095 GCA_943367895.1 Erythrobacter sanguineus
AATTATTTTTAACGGCGATGAAAATCCTTCAACCGAATCAATAATCCTGAGCAAAACAGGAATTCCTTTTATTGGCAGGATTGAAAATGAGCCTTATTTTGACCGGACTGTGATTCGTGAATACGCGGATTTGTTTCGCGACAAACTAATTTAGAGGATCAGATAAAGCGTTAAAACAGAACCTTTAGCTCACCGTACGGTCTATATTTAACTACCATCGTTCTGCTAACTGCTTCCGTGAATAATTTTAGAAATGAAAATTTTAACAAATTGTAATCTTTTTCCGTAAAGCCTTCTCGCCGAGAATTTGTATTTTTCGTTAGGGAAGGGGATAATGGAAGTTCCCTACAAAATTCCAAACTTTGATCAGTACACAAAATCCGTACACTTTGTTAAATTTTTGATGTGTTTTATGCATTCACCAGGATTGCGCGCCAATTTTAGGACAGTAGTTCTTTAAATTTGCATGGCTATTGCTTCCACATCTACTATGAAATGAATACAACCGAAAAAGACCGTCAATACCTGTGGCATCCTTATACACAGCACAAAACTGCAGCAGCACCGATTGCAATTTCAAAAGGTGAGGGCGCCTTGCTTTGGGACGAAAATGGCAAAGAATATATCGATGCCATTGCTTCCTGGTGGGTAAATCCTTTTGGGCATTCTAACAGGTTTATCGCTGATGCGATTTACAAGCAGCTTACGACACTCGAGCACGTGCTTTTTGGAGGATTCACACATGAACCGGCTGCATCCCTTGCGGAAAAACTGATGCGAATTCTTCCGTCCAATCAGCGAAAGATTTTCTTTTCCGATAATGGCTCCACTGCCGTAGAAGTGGCCATTAAGGTAGCATTACAATATTTTTATAATAATGGTGAAAAGCGCACAACGATTATCGCTTTTGAGAATGCGTTTCATGGTGATACGTTTGCAGCAATGGCAGCAAGCGGGATTTCATTTTACACCCAGGCGTTCCAGGGTATGTTTATCGATGTTGTGAGGATTCCCGTACCGGTAAAAGGCAATGAAGAAGCCAGTTTTGAGTCACTGCGGGAAAGCATCAAAAACCACAATGTGGCTGGATTTATATTTGAGCCGTTGGTACAGGGTGCGGCAGGGATGGTAATGTATGAAGCGGAAAGCCTTGATAAATTGATCTCGATCTGCAAAGCGCACAACATCATAACGATTGCGGACGAAGTCATGACCGGTTTTGGCAAGACTGGCAGGAACTTTGCCTGTGATTACCTGATACAACAGCCGGATGCGATATGCTTGTCAAAAGCACTTACGGGCGGCACCATCCCGATGGCGATCACTACGTTTACACAGGAATTATTTGAAGGCTTTTACAGTGATGACATTAACAAGGCATTATTCCACGGCCATACTTTCACGGCGAATCCAACGGGCTGCGCTGCGGCACTGGCCAGCCTTGACTTATTGCAGACCGATGCCATGCAGGACAATATTGCGCGTGTCAACCGAAAACACCTTCAGTTTCAGGCGCATATTGCAAAGCACCCGAAAGTGAGTACAACAAGGGTATTGGGTATTATCTTTGCTTTGGAGATAAAAATTGACGGCGCTGAAAGTTATTATGGAACCCTGCGAAATAAATTGTATAATTTCTTCATTGAAAATGGGATTATCATACGCCCGGTAGGGAATATTGTTTACATACTCCCTCCCTATATCATCAGTGATGAACAGCTTGAAAAAGTGTATGAAATCGTTGAACAGGCTTTGGAAATAGTGTAATTTTGCGGCAACAGACCAACAATTCCTATTTTGCCTGAAATCATTTCCATTACTTCAATTGCTTCGCTTTCCCCTTTGGGATTTGAGCCGGAAACCATCCGTCAGAATTATCTTAATGGCGGACATTTCTTTACGCAGCAAAATGTCGGAACACAGGTTGTTCCTGTCGGAGCCTTATCTGCGGAAGCGAAGGAAAAAATAAACCGCTTACGGAATTCAGACCAGAAATATAAATCATTGGATGACTCGGTGTTGTACGCGATTGCCGTCTCCCGCGATGCCGTGAAGAAAGCGGGCTGGACCTCATCGGATATTTTTGGGATTAATATAGGCTCGTCTCGCGGAGCGACTTCACTTTTTGAAAAGCATTTTCAGGAATATCTGGAAAACGGTAAAGCCAACGTACTGACCTCGCCGGTGACCACATTGGGAAATATCTCTTCCTGGGTGGCACATGACCTGCAAAGCAACGGCCCTGAAGTATCGCATTCGATAACCTGTTCGACCGCATTGCATGCATTGCTGAATGGTTATGCCTGGCTGCAATCCGGGTTATCCGACAAATTCTTAGTGGGTGGCAGTGAGGCACCATTAACGTCATTTACGATTGCGCAGATGCAGGCGATGAAGATTTACTCAAAAGGCAGTGGTGACTTTCCATGCCGCGCGCTTGATCTCGACAAGAAACAAAATACGATGATTTTGGGTGAAGGCGCCTCGGTATGCTGCCTGGAAACCGGAATAAAAGACCATGCGTTGGCGACGATTGCGGGAATTGGTTACGCGACGGAATTGCTTGAGCATAATGTCTCGATTACGGCTGAAGCGGAGTGTTTCCAGAAGTCGATGCGGATGGCCCTGGGATCCGTCCATCCTTCCGAAGTGGATGTAATTGTGATGCATGCACCGGGAACCGTCAGGGGGGATGTGACAGAATACAAGGCTATTCAGAAAGTCTTTGGTGAAAGCCTGCCTTTATTAACGACAACCAAATGGAAAATGGGGCATACGTTTGGCGCCTCGGGTATGCTGAGCATTGAATTGGCATTGCTGATGATAGCGCTTGACCAATTCATCGGAGTGCCTTTTGCGAAAGTGCAGGACCAGAAGCGACGCATACGATATGTGTTGGTAAATGCTGTAGGATTTGGCGGCAATGCGGTGAGTGTGCTTCTGGAGAAGTGACGAAGCAGCCATTGTACTGAGCGCTGATGATAAAACTAAAAAAGTCCCAATAATTTGGGACTTTTTTAGTTCACAGATTGGAAACTTTGCAGCGCCGTTACTTTGATACTCTGTAGCTATTTCATCAAAACCTTCTTAGTCACTTCAGCAGTGGCTGTTTTCACTTTTACGATCAGCGCCTGATTCTTTGCACTGATTCCGTTTGTTTTGAAATCAAGGCTGTTCACGTTATTGTTTTCATAAACAAGCCTTCCGAGCAAATCATAAACGGTAACGCCGGTAATTTCATCGGTTGTTGAAAATAAATGTAAGGTATTTGAATCGGTGATAACCTGAATGCTGTTTTTGCTATTTTCGGGATTGTCAATTCCCAAAGGTGCATTTGTAAAACGAAGCTCAAAACGATCCTCAATCATGCCGGGTTCAGCTTGTACAAAAGTATAACTGCCTTCTTTGAGGTTGGTCAGCGTGCCGTTAGATTTATCAAGCAGGTACACCTCCTGGTCATCAAAAAGTCCATCGGTTTTTTCAATACCGATTGTCAGCGAGCCTGTAATGGTTGTCTTAAATCCGATTGGGATGACATCGTCCTGATTGAAATTAACGTCGCGCCCCTGTATACAGAGTTTTTCATCATTAAGGATGGAATAAATCATTACGAAGTTCCCTGCATCAAACGTCCTGCCATCGTAGCCATAATCCAAATCGTTCGAAGCACCGGTGACATAACCCAATAATGTTTCATCATAAGCACCTTCCGTATTGCTGATGCTTAACCAAACCCGATGCTTTTCAACAATACCCTGCGATTGGACAACCTGATTTGGCGTACGGTAGAAATTGGAATTGCCGTTGTCTGTTTTTACCCTCATGCTGTTGTTGAATACGAGGTTCGATGTTCCGTTAGACCCTGTTGTTTCCACGAAAAAGCCCTGTCCTGCTGCAATTTTCCCGGTAGGGAGTACCCCTCCTGAAACGGCGGCAATACCTTTTGTAGGGCCTGTAAGGTTATATTTGGCGTAATCGTTTGTAGTGTAATTATAGGTTTCTGAACCCGGATTATTCGCGCTTATGGCAGTGTTGTGCGTCCATAAATAGATTACCCCCGTAAGTTTCGCAGCGTTAGTGGCATTTCCCAAAAAC
>CALRKC020000308.1:0-4038 GCA_943367895.1 Erythrobacter sanguineus
AAAACTATGTTCAGCTATACCAAAAGCATACTGATAAGCGTTAGTTTCGATCCGATACTTTTTTGTAAGGAAGTACGAAAGGCGCTGAAGGTATTGCTGCCGTACGAAATCGAACAGTTAACGGAGTGGCTTTCAAGGTTCGTGGAAGAAAAACCGGAATTGAAACACTGCCAGATTTATCTAAACTCATAAAACTAAAGGAGCTTAAACGGCTCCTTTTTTATTTTAAATATGTTTCTTAACTGAAAGTACGCAAAGTTTTTTCTGCAGAAGTTACCCATTTGCGATAAGTTAATTAGGCATTTATTTTCCCGGTTTAGCCAAAGGGCTCACAATTTGCACATTCTGGAATACAATAGCACCCTTTACCACGCCGGCAATTGTATTTCGTAAAGCATCAATAATATGTATTTTAAGTTCCGTTTTTGGAAAAACAAGGCTCACCTCCCTTGCAGGTTTGGGCTCTTTAAAATGATGCAGTTTGGCTTTGTCTTTCTCACTTAAATCAAGTGTATGTAAATAGGGCAGGAGCGTAGTGCCCAAGCCTTCATCAGCAAGTTTGATTAGCGTTTCGAAACTACCGCTTTCCAGTCTGAAATTTCCATTATTGTTGCCGCCGCCATTGCTTTTGCAGAGGTTTAAAATACCGTCCCGGAAACAATGCCCGTCCTGGAGCATCAGTATTTCTTCGATATTGAGGTCGCTCACCTCGATCTCACTTTTGTTTGCCATCGCGTGCGTGTCGGGAAGATAAGCGACAAACGGTTCGAAGTATAGTACAACTTCCTTAAGTCTTTCTTCTTCGAGGGGCGTGGCTGCGATCGCCGCGTCAAGGTGCCCGTTTTTGAGGCGCTGAACAATTTCCTCCGTATTAAGCTCTTCTATTATGAGCTTGACTTTCGGATATTTTTTGATGAAATTGTTGAGGAACATCGGTAATAAAGTCGGCATGATTGTTGGAATCATCCCCAGACGGAACTCCCCGCCGATAAAACCTTTCTGCTGTTCGACGATATCCTTAATACGGTCGGCCTCATTTACAATATTTTTGGCTTGTGTTACAATTTTTTGTCCTATGTCGGTGAGTTGGATCGGTTTTTTGCTACGGTCAAATATTAAAATATTGAGCTCTTCTTCTATTTTTTGAATCTGCATACTGAGCGTAGGCTGAGTAACGAAGCACTTTTCCGCGGCAAGCGTAAAGTTTTTATGTTCGGCTACTGCCAGGACATATTGGAGTTGGGTAATGGTCATGATATAGTCATTTCTGATGCAAATATAAAAACTATCAATTTATCTTATACCTTTTTTGCATGTAAATGCTTATTTTTATACAAACACAATTTATTAAATATGAAAACAAATATTTTAGGACTGCCCGTAAAGGAAATCGGCGAAATCAGCAACGACCTTAATGTATTACTGTCGAGTTTCCAGGTATATTACCAAAATTTACGCGGAATTCATTGGAATATCAAGGGAAAGCGTTTCTTTAACCTGCATGTCAAGTTCGAAGAATTGTATAACGAGGCACAATTAAACGTAGATTTGATTGCCGAACGGGTACTAACCATAGGCGGGACACCGTTGCATACTTTTGAGGATTACGTAAAAAACAATAAGATCGTAGTCGGGAAAAATATTTCAAATGATGAGAAAGCCATCCAGCTTATTGTCGAATCGCTTTCAGGTTTGTTAAAGATTGAACGGGAGATTTTGGTTAAATCGGATGAAATTAATGATGAAGGCACCAATTCATTGATGAGCGATTTTATCTCTGCACAGGAAAAAACTATCTGGATGATGAATGCCTATCTGGAAGAGTCTTTGTAGTCGCTGTTAGCCACGGTTTTCAGTTCTTTTGGGCTGAAAACTGTGATTCAGTATTTAAATGGCTCAGGAGTGTTAAACTTGGATTAAATTACTTACAAAATTTTGTTAACACATTCTGGAATGATACTTTTACGACGATGAAGTTTGCGGTAAAAATAATGATTGTCATTTTTGTGACTTTTTTGGCCACGCCTACTATTGTGAGTGTGATAAAAAAGAACACCAATACATCAACGTTTTACAGCATGTCTGAAGAAGAGTTGTTGCATAAGGAAATCAAGGAAGTGAAAGCAGAGTTCCCGATTTTTCAATTCGACTTCTTTAATTTCGAAAAAAGCACTTCAGGTCCTATCATTTCTGAAAACCAATTGCGCCACGATAGAGTGACGTCGTCTATTTTTTCTCCTCCGCCAAACTGTTAGTGCAAGTTTGAAGCTCTTAAGACGGATGTTCGTAAGAACCCTTTCCCTGGACTTCTGATTTTCCGAACTTCCGATCTGTACCATACAGCACGGTAAAAACTTCACTTGTATTCACTTCAGTTTTAGGCAACATGACAAAAAAAATAAACCTTTTTGCAAACCTCAGATCCGATTTTGCAGCGGGTTTGGTGGTCTTTTTAGTGGCACTTCCTTTGTGCCTTGGTATTTCACTCGCTTCCGGTGCACCACCATTATCGGGTATTATCGCGGGAATTATCGGCGGTATCGTCGTCGGTTTTTTAAGCACCTCACATATCAGCGTTACCGGTCCGGCCGCTGGACTTACAGCAATTGTACTCACCGCCATAACCGATTTTAAGGCGTTCGATATTTTCCTGACCGCAGTGATCATTGCCGGTTTGATTCAGTTGATCCTTGGTTTCGTAAAAGCGGGTACGTTGTCAAACTATATCCCGACAAACGTTATTGAAGGGATGTTAGCGGGTATCGGCGTTATCATTATCTTAAAACAAATCCCCCACGCATTTGGTTACGACGGCGATTTCGAAGGAGATGAGGCTTTCCTGCAATTTGATGGAGAGAATACTTTTTCAGAGTTGTTTGGCATATTCGATCACCTGCATCTCGGGGCCGTGTTGATTACCTTGATTTCACTGACAATATTGATAGCCTGGGATAAAGTACCCTTCCTGAAAAAAATCAAACTGATTCCCGGTGCCTTGGTAGCAGTGATACTGAGTGTCATCCTGAATGAAATTTTCCTCAGCAGCGGAAGTTCATTGACGATTACGCCAGAGCATCTTGTCAAGTTGCCCGTACCGCAATCGATCGACGATTTTAAAAATATTATTGTTACTCCGGATTTTACAGCGCTTGGAAACTACAAAGTATGGCTGACCGGTGCCACTATCGCTGTGGTAGCGTCAATTGAAACCTTGTTGTGTATTGAGGCAGCTGACCGCATGGATGTACAGAAGCGATACACCAACACCGATATCGAATTAAAAGCCCAGGGAATCGGAAATATGTTAAGTGGTTTTTTGGGTGGGTTGCCGATGACATCTGTTGTGGTTCGGACCTCCGCAAACAATTCAGCCGGAGCCAAATCAAAAATGTCAACGATCATACACGGTTTTTTTCTATTGATATGCGTGCTTACCATTCCGGTATTGCTGAATAAGATTCCTTTCGCTGCATTGGCTGCCGTACTTTTATTGGTAGGTTACAAACTCGCCAAACCATCGACAGTTTTGCATTTCTGGCATAAAGGGAAATACCAGTTTATACCGTTTATCGCAACATTGGTTTTCGTCGTTTTCACAGATTTACTCAAAGGTGTGGCGTTAGGACTTATCATCAGCATTATTTTTGTACTGAAAGGAAACCTGAAACGTGCTTATCATTTCCGCAGGGAGCAGTATGAAGATGGCGATGTTATCCACATCGACCTGGCACAGGAAGTTTCTTTCCTTAATAAAGCCGCTATTAAGGCTACCTTGAGTGAAATCCCGGAAAATTCCAAGGTGATTATTAATGCGGCAGATACCGTTTATATTGCCCATGACGTGTTGGATTTAATCCGGGAATTTAAAACAACCAGGGCAATCGATGAAAACATAAAGGTCAAGCTTAAAGGATTTAAAAAAGCATACAAGCTTGAAAACAGTGAAGAGGTACAAAATCATGTGTTTATAAAACATCATGATGAGATGGCTCTGAAAAAAGAGAAGAAAACAAAAAACGAATCAAATAATAATGAATA
>CALRKC020000309.1:0-4037 GCA_943367895.1 Erythrobacter sanguineus
AAAAAACTGCAGATCCCTTTTTCAGAAAAAGAACTGGACGCGGTACTGAACCAGATTCAATATCCGGAAGGTTATGAAGGCATACGCGACCGGCTGATAATTGATTTATTTTACACTACCGGAATCAGGCGGGCTGAGCTGACTACCCTGAAAATGATCAACATTGATTTTTCCGGCCAGACACTAAAGGTATTGGGCAAGAGAAACAAGGAGCGCATCATCCCGATTTTGCCAATTATTTCCCAACAACTGCATACCTATATAAAAGAACGTTCTAATTTAGAAGACATTAAGGATGAGGAGTTTTTCTTCCTAACGTTAAAAGGTATTAAATTGAGCGATTCGCTTGTGTATCGATTAATAAATAACTACTTTAGTAATGTCTCCGAAAAGGTAAAAAAGAGTCCGCACATTCTTCGGCATACGTTTGCGACTCATTTATTAAACAACGGGGCAGATTTAAATTCGGTCAAGGAATTGCTCGGTCATTCCAGCCTGGCATCTACGCAGGTATATACCCATAACAGTTTAGCAGAGCTGAAAAAAGTATATGGCGAAGCCCATCCGAGGAATCAACGGCAGTCCTGACAATGTTTAACTAACAAAAATTTGGATTATGAAGGTAAATGTTCATGCAGTTAACTTTACTGTTGACAGAAAGCTGGTAGATTTCATTCAGGAGAGAATGAACAAATTGGAAAAATATTATGACAAGGTAGTTTCGTCAGATGTTTTCCTGAAGGTGGAAAAGACAAGCGATAAGGAAAACAAAATAGCGGAATTGAAGATTCACGTTCCGGGCGATGAATTTCTTGTCAAGAAACAATGTAAAACATTTGAAGAAGCGGTTGACCTTTCTATAGAAGCAGCAGAGCGATTATTGGTCAAGAGGAAGGAGAAAATCCGAACCTTCAGTTAATCTGAATTTTTTTTTAAAAATGTTTTGATTAACAAACAAAAACATATACATTTGCAGTCCGTTAGAAATAGCGGACTTTTTTTATTGTTAACGCCGGTGTAGCTCAGTTGGCTAGAGCAGCTGATTTGTAATCAGCAGGTCGTGGGTTCGAGTCCCTCTATCGGCTCCATTTTCCCGATTGAATTTGGGTTTTTGTTCATAAAAATATTGGTTAAAAAACGGGGAGATACTCAAGCGGCCAACGAGGGCAGACTGTAAATCTGCTGTGAGAACTTCGCAGGTTCGAATCCTGCTCTCCCCACATGATTTTTGATTGAGATGTTTTTGAAAATTGCAGGTTTTCAAAAAGCATCGAAATCAAAAAATCTGTTAAGGTTCCCATCCTTACGGATCACCGACCAAAGGAAGGTAATCCTGTGGGATTTAGCTCACCGGGCTGATAACCCGAAGGTTAAAAGAATCTTTATCAAAACGTCCAGATGGCCTAAGGCCAGGGAAACCGCCGGTGTAGCTCAGGGGTAGAGTGCTTCCTTGGTAAGGAAGAGGTCACGGGTTCAATTCCCGTCATTGGCTCAATTTAGTATAATTGAACACTAATATATAACTAAGATTAAAAATTAAGTAAAATGGCAAAAGAGAATTTTAATCGTTCCAAACCGCACTTAAATATCGGTACTATTGGACACGTGGATCACGGAAAAACTACTTTGACTGCTGCTATCACTAAAGTAATGGCTGAAGCTGGTTTCTCTAAAACTGCTGCTAAATCTTTCGACCAGATTGATAACGCACCTGAAGAAAAAGAAAGAGGTATTACCATCAATACTTCACACGTTGAATATGAAACAGCTAACCGTCACTATGCTCACGTAGACTGTCCAGGTCACGCGGATTACGTAAAGAACATGGTTACAGGTGCTGCTCAGATGGACGGTGCTATTCTTGTAGTTGCCGCTACTGATGGACCAATGCCACAAACACGTGAGCACATCCTTTTAGGACGTCAGGTTGGTATTCCAAGAATCGTTGTATTCATGAACAAAGTGGACATGGTTGACGATGCTGAGCTTTTAGAGCTTGTTGAAATGGAAATCCGTGACCTTTTGTCTTTCTACGAATATGACGGAGACAATGGACCAGTTATCCAGGGATCTGCTTTAGGTGGATTGAACGGAGATGCTACATGGGTTCCTAAAATTATGGAATTAATGGAAGCTGTTGACAACTGGATCGAAGAGCCGGTACGTGACGTAGCTAAGCCATTCCTTATGCCTGTTGAAGACGTTTTCACCATCACTGGTCGTGGAACTGTTGCTACAGGTCGTATCGAAACCGGTATCGCTAACACAGGTGATGCTGTTGAAATCATCGGTATGGGTGCAGACAAATTGACTTCTACAATCACTGGAGTTGAGATGTTCCGTAAAATCCTTGACCGTGGAGAAGCTGGAGATAACGTAGGTCTTCTTTTGAGAGGTATCGACAAAGCCGATATCAAAAGAGGTATGGTTATCATTAAGCCAGGTTCTGTTAAGCCACACGCTAAATTCAAAGCTGAGGTTTATATCCTGAAAAAAGAAGAAGGTGGACGTCACACGCCATTCCACAATAACTACCGTCCACAGTTTTACGTACGTACAACTGACGTAACAGGTGTAATTTCTTTGCCAGCTGGTGTAGAAATGGTTATGCCTGGAGATAACCTTACAATTGAGGTTTCTTTGCTTAGCCCAATCGCTATGAACGTAGGTCTTCGTTTCGCTATCCGTGAAGGTGGACGTACAGTTGGTGCTGGTCAGGTAACTGAAATCCTGGAATAATTATTCCAAACATTTTTATAGAACCAGCAGCGTCAACAGATGCTGCTGGTTTTTAATAAACGGGCGTAGTTCAAGGGTAGAATAGCGGTCTCCAAAACCGTTGATGGGGGTTCGAATCCCTCCGCCCGTGCAATAAAAAATAGTCGATAATGAAAGTAGTAAATTATATATCTGAGGCGTTCGAAGAGTTAAAAACTAACGTGACCTGGCCGGAATGGGCAGAAGTACAACGTCTTACCATTGTAGTTGCTGTTTTTTCAGTTTTGTTTTCACTCGCTACATGGGGAGTTGATCAAGGCTTCACAAAATTACTGAGCGCGTTTTTCAGCGCCGTTAAATAATCAATATATTGGCGATGTCAGAAAGTAATGTGAAAAAATGGTACGTTGTCAGAGCGGTAAGCGGACAGGAGAATAAAGTAAAGAACTATATCGAGACTGAAATCAACAGGCTTGGAATGGGCGATTACATTTCTCAGGTTTTGGTACCTACCGAAAAAATAGTACAGGTAAGAGACGGCAAGAAAATCACCAAGGATAAAGTATACTTTCCGGGATATGTGATGATAGAAGCAAATCTTACCGGTGAAATTCCGCACATTATCAAGTCAATAACAAGCGTTATCGGTTTCTTAGGCGAAGTTAAAAACGGTGATCCCGTGCCTTTGCGCATGTCAGAGGTAAACAGGATGCTCGGAAAAGTTGATGAACTGGCCGTTAAGACCGATTCTCATGCGATTCCTTTCAACATGGGTGAAACAGTAAAAGTTATTGACGGTCCATTTAATGGCTTCAACGGAACCGTTGAGAAAATAAATGACGAAAAGCGTAAACTCGAGGTAATGGTAAAGATTTTCGGAAGAAAAACACCATTGGAACTGAGCTTTATGCAGGTTGAAAAAGTATAATTTGTTACACTATTATATATAACCGCGGAAATCTGCTTCCACAGATTAATGCAAATTTTTAAAACACAATGGCTAAAGAGATTAGTAAAGTAGTTAAACTACAAGTAAAGGGAGGCGCCGCGAATCCATCGCCGCCGGTTGGACCTGCTCTTGGAGCTGCTGGTGTGAACATCATGGAATTCTGTAAGCAATTTAATGCCAGAACCCAGGATAAAGCCGGCAAAGTATGCCCAGTGCAAATCACTGTGTATAAAGACAAATCATTCGATTTCGTCGTGAAAACTCCACCAGCTGCCGTCCAGTTAATGGAAGCTGCAAAGCTAAAAGGAGGTTCGGGAGAACCAAACCGTAAAAAAGTTGCCAGCGTAACCTGGGATCAGATCAAAGCGAT
>CALRKC020000310.1:0-4037 GCA_943367895.1 Erythrobacter sanguineus
AAGACAACCTTAGCGATTACACTTTAAACAAATAAAAAACCATCCGAATCCGGATGGTCTTATTACAATTATATGTAGATGTCTAAATTTAAAGTTCGTCAAACAACTTGGCCCCTTGAACTTTAAACAAAATCATCTTTAGACTATAAACAGATTCGCGATATCAACCACCTGTTGCGTAGTCAATGGCTCGTCATAGGCCTCTGTCCCGGCATCCGCTCCAAAAAGTGCAGCGGTATTGTATCCTGCCTGTGTCGAAAGTTCCTCACCATTATATACTGCCTGGGTGGCATCCGGCATTCCGGCGCCTCTTTGGTTTCCGGTAATCCATCCCTTGAGCCCACGTAGCCTTCTTACCTCAGAAGCATGGCGCGCTTCAACGGAGTGTATTTGTAAGGCTGCAGTAAGCAATGCGGGTTGGCTAATCAGGTTTCCTGCCTGTCCTTTATAGGCACGTACCCCGGTGTCTTCAAATGCCTGCGCCAATGCCAGGAATTGAGCATAAGCGGTAGCCTGCCCGATGCCGTTGTCATTAAAAGGGTCGAACGCACCTCCTACCGTAAAGTCGAAAGTGGGTTTTGCCGGCGCATTAGCACCAAGGGCATTCTTTAAGAACACGACGTGGTCGCTTTCGTGTGCGGCAATCTGCATGAAAACCTTCTCATCCCTTCCGCCGGTTGGAATTACACCCGAATCCAATCCCAATCGGTAGAATTCATCTTCGAGATACTCCAATATCAGTGCAAATTGCAAGGCTCCCGTTGGGGTTGCCGGTGTTGGTGTTATGTCAGCCGCAAAGGCTTTTGAAGTAAATGTGGCAAGCCCAAACGGGACTGCTGCCAAAGCAAGATTCCTTCCTATTTTTCCGAATTGCCCGAAACTGTCTCTTCTTGAGCCTTCACTGCGCATCATTTCCTCATTGGTAAATGACTCTAAAAATTTGATAATATTCATGATTCTGATTTTTAAAAGTTATTATAAATAATTCGCAGTGAATTCCGTAGTAATGAATGCTCCGGCTACGCCAAGGATTTCTGAAGGTTCTTTAGCCAGATCGAGGCCGTTTGATGCGCTTACGACATCATCGCCTGCGAACGAATTGGAATTTGGATTAATCAGGCTTCGTATTGCTGAGGCATGTCTTGCTTCTACCGAAACAATTTTCCCGGCGAGTAACAGATAATCTACATTGGTGATTTGTTTCGCAGCACCGTTGTAAGCCGCAACACCCGTATCTTCAAGTGCTTTTGCTGTGGCCAAAACGGCATCGCGGTTGTTGAAATTCAATCCGCTGTAATCAAATGACAAGGCAGGTAATAGTTGGGTTGAAGGGTCAGGCAAAGCGCCGGTAAGAGCGGCCTTGAAGAACTCTCTGTGGATTACCTCGTGGTGATAAAGATCGGTCAGTACCTGGCGGTCTTCGTCCGGAAAACTGTTGAAGCCCGATGCGTTTACGACCTTGGTATAGAAGTCGGCCTCAAGTTGTTCCAGTGCATAAGCGTAGGTCAGCACGCCAAAGTCGCCGCCGCCTAAATCAAATACATCGTTTCGTAAACCCGGCAATTGGTTTTGGTTGCCATTGTCGTCGTCGGTGTCGTTACATCCCGCGAGTAACAGGCCTGCACCAACTACGGTCAGCCCGCTTAATTTCAGGAAACTCCTTCTATTTGTAAAAGAAGGATTTACTTCCTGGATTTTCACTGTGTTTTTCATAATGAAACATTTAAAAGTGGTTAATAATCATTCTGCTCCGCTATGGATATAATCGTATATTTGTGTGTAACGAGTTACATCCGCACCGGAAAAATCAACTTGCCGTTTGTTTTACTAGAATTCAATTTTTTGGTATGGTAAAGTTCAGGGCTTGCGGCTGTTTTTTGTTTCAGGATAACAATAAAACATTATACAATTCACACTAATTTTATAAATTGCGTGAAAATTCATCTGACCAATGAAAGAAAAAGCCACATTAAAGCAAATCGCCAAAGAACTGCACGTCTCCGTATCCACCGTATCAAAGGCTTTGAATGACAGTCCCGAGATCAGTGAGCCTACAAAAATCAAGATTCAGGAATTTGCGAAACTGAAAAATTACAAGCCGAATATCATTGGCTTAAACCTTAAGAACCGCAAGACAAAAACGATTGGCGTGATTATCCCCAACATTATGAATGCTTTTTTTGCGAAAGTTTTCAGCGGAATCGAAAAGGTAGCAGAGGAACGCGGCTACAATGTAATCACCTGTATTTCGAATGAATCGTTGGAAAAGGAAATCCACACTCTTGATATGCTCAGCAACGGGACAATCGACGGATTTATTCTTTCAGTTTCAGAAGAAGCACAGAAGCTCAATGAGCACCAGCATTTTGTAGACATCATCAACGACGGCACGCCCATTGTTATGTTTGACCGAATTGCGGAGAAAGTGGATTGTGATAAGGTAATTGTAGATGATTTTGATTCTGCCGTATATGCAACCGAGCATCTTATCAAACTCGGATGTAAAAAAATTGCCCTGCTTTCCGCCATTGACAACCTCAGTGTCAGCAAGCTCCGTGCCAAGGGATATTTTGAAGCCCTGGAAAAGCACCATATTAAGGTTGACGACAATCTCATTATTCTTACCGATTCCGAAGATGATTTCAATGCAAGAATTGATAAGTTGTATACCAATGCAAAACCGGACGGTGTTTTTGCCCTCGATGAACATGCCTCCACAATGGCCATGAAAGCGGCGATCAAACGCGGGATTAAAATTCCTGAAGAGCTTTCCGTAATTGGTTTTGCCGATGGCATCTGGTCCAGGAGGATGACTCCAAGTCTTTCAACCGTAAGCCAGCATGGCCCGGAAATAGGGGAGGCCGCGGCGAAGCTTTTAATCGAAAGACTCGAAAGCAAAGAGGAAATCAAGCCGAAAACCAACGTGATAAAAACAGAGTTAAGACAACGCGATTCTACAAGAAGATTATCCTAAAAAGTATTATACTGCTGTCAAAAGTGTGGTATTCCTTAAAGAGATGATACAGGAGCCTGCTGTTTTTATCTGTCAAGGTGTTTAAATTTCAGGCCTCCAATCTTCAACGCAATTTTCAAAGTTTAATAATCAGGTCTTGATTTATTTCATAGTTTGAATACGAGTAGCTGATAAAAAAAACTTCACGCGACAGCTGATAACGGGAACAATGAAAAAAACCTTGGTAGACCTGACTTATTTCACTTTTTTTTCAAAAAGCAGCGAAGATCTTATCAATACCTGTTATAGTACGTTTGGTTTTCTTCGGGAGCTGGGTCGGGACTTTAACGTTTTTTTTGTCGCCAGGTCTTTTAACGGTTTGGAAAGCATACAAGATGGAAATCCCAGGCTGCTTTTTCACAAAGGTAAGCCGTTAAAAAAGTGGCAAATCCCTTTCCGATTCAATGCTTTCATTGCGTCATTACAACCGGATTACATATTGGTGCACGGTTTCGGCTATGCGCACTACCTGGTTTTTTTGAAATTAATGAATAAAAATGCCAAAATAGTCTTACAATGTAATGGGTTTGCCCCGGAACCAAAGGGATTAAAACGATGGGTATATAAATTCTCTGACCACTTTATCGACGGGTATTTGTTTACCGGAATAGAAAACAGCAGGCAATGGTATGATTCCAACATCTTAAAAAGGGAGAAAATACATGCGGTCATGGAAGGTTCCTGCCACTTTAAGTTCAACGCGTGCATTACCAGAAATGAGAAAAGTTATCTTTGGGTCGGGAACCTGATATCGGGAAAAGACCCGTTGACGGTTTTAATGGGTTTTAGTGCCTTTTTAAATAGGGAACCTTTGGCAAAACTGACCATGGTTTTTCAGGAAGACGAGCTGCTCCCGGATATCCTGGAGTTCATCAATGCAAATCAGGACGTAGGAGAGAGCATTCTGTTAAAAGGTTTTGTCCACCATAATGAATTGGAAGAGATTTACAATCAACATCAATTTTTTGTATCGGGTTCGTTGTATGAAGGCAGCGGTTATGCCCTGGCGGAAGCGATGGCCTGT
>CALRKC020000311.1:0-4015 GCA_943367895.1 Erythrobacter sanguineus
CCTTCATGACGCAATATAAATTCAAGCGCCGCCTTCTTTGGCAAACCGCAGACGGCAGGCGTAGGATGCAACGCGGCGATAATCTGCCTTAAATCGGCACCCTCCTTTAACGTAGCATGGATGTCGGTCTTAATATGCGCCAACGCTCCTGCTTTTAAAGTATACGGATCGCTCAGTTGGATGGATGTCGAAAATGGCTTCAGTTCCTCAGCGATGAAATCAGTGACGAATTGCTGTTCCTGCCGCTCCTTTTGCTTCCACAGGATTTCAGGTTTCCAGGGCTGTGTGCCGGCGACCGACATGGTTTGTAATTGATCGCCTTTGACCTTCAGCAACTGTTCTGAAAAAGCACCAAACCAAAACCCAGTCTTGGGGTGGAACCAGCAATAAACATAGGCCTCAGGATAACTTTCGGTCAGCGAACTGAAAACCCTTTCAAAATCAAAAGCGGGCAAATCAATCGTTTCTTTTCTTGATAACACCACTTTGCCAAATTTTCCCTGATGTATCGCCCGAATGCCCTCGCTGACAAGCATAATATGAAAATCCTTAGCCGATTCGTCCTGTTCACAGGGAACAACGGCAGTATTATTTGGAGTTTCCTCATCGGAAAGCGTAAAGAAAAAGTCCGCTTTGGCTTCGGGAATATAAAAAGTAACATGGCCTGAAAACGGTGCAAAGACATAGCCCGTTTCACTAAAATCAGTTAACTGATAGGTGTGGTTGTCCTGCTGAAATAAACCACATAACACATCCCCGCCTGGTTTCCGATATAATACAAATGGATATCCTGCATCGAAATTGCGCCGTGATCTTTGGAAGAAAAGTGCTGAATCCGTCTGCATTTTCAGGATTCTTTCGGTAGGATAATGTTCGTAAGCTTGCAGAGGCATACCAGTTTGCCTTCTTCATCGGTTATCTTAATTTCCCAAAGATGAATCGTCCTGCCTTTATGTATAATGCGTGCAGTTCCCCAAACCGTCCCTTCCCGCTTGCTGCGCAGGTGGTTTGCTGAAATTTCAATGCCCCTCACCTCTTCCTTTTCATGATCGACAATTAACATCGAAGCCGCACTCCCGACGCTTTCCGCCAGGGCGACACTGGCGCCGCCATGAAGCAAACCCATCGGTTGGTGCACATTCGGATTGACCGGCATAGTCGCTGTCAGGAAATCTTCGCCGGCATCAACATACCGTATACCCAGCGTCTGCATGAGTGTATTTTTTGAAAATGCATTGCACATCGCAAGCACCTTTTCTTTATCAAAAGCCATTTGAAAAAATTTGATACAAAAATACGCTTTTACAACTTCAATTGGTAAAGAATAATATTTGCTTTTTGACGTTTGCATTGCAGCCTGAGCTAAACAAATTTTACTATTTTTACCGAAATTCATTACCATCATGCGTCAAACCGTTTTTGCTGTCTTTATAATTGCCTTGATTTCAATGGCTTCATGCCGAACAGATTTTGATTTTCAGCCCAGTGTCGGAAATCTCGCTTTTTCAAAAGACACGGTTTACCTTGACACGGTTTTTACCGATATCGGCTCCAGCACCTACACGTTGAAAGTATACAACAAGTCCGATAACGACATTTCCATCCCGACCATACAGCTTGGCAAAGGCCTTGCTTCAAAATACCGTATTACTGTTGACGGTATGACCGGAAATAATAACAAAATCTTTAATAACGTGGAGCTCCTTGCAAAAGACAGCCTTTACATTTTTGTGGAAACCACGGCCAACATCGCTGATGCTAATCCTGCTGATTTTCTTTATACAGACCAGATACAGTTCGGTACGCCAACCGATTTCCAGAAAGTGGAACTCGTAACCCTGATTCAGGACGCCATCTTCCTTTATCCACAGAAATTCGAAGACGGTACAACCGAAACGCTGACATTGGGTTCCGGCGACAATGCACAGCAAATTTATGGCTTCTTTCTTGATGAAAACGACCCGGTGCACGGCAATGAATATGAACTGACCAATGACAAACCCTATGTAATCTATGGTTATGCCGGTGTCGCAGCCGGAAAGACCTTAAATATTGAAGCCGGAGCCCGACTGCATTTCCATGCCGAATCCGGGATTATCGTGGCTACGGGAGGCACGCTAAATGTCAACGGAGCGGTTTCGACGACCGAGGCGCTGGAAAATGAAGTCATCTTTGAAGGTGACCGACTCGAACCCGGATTTGCCGATGTGCCCGGACAATGGGGATTGATCTGGCTGACATCAGGCAGTATGGGTAATATCAACCATCTTACGCTCAAAAACTCGGTTGTAGGCTTACTGGTTGAAAATAACGCCGGAGAAATGTCAGTGAACAATACGCAGATTTATAACAATTCTGTTGCCGGAATCCTGGCCAGGAACGGCAATATAAAAGGGGAAAATCTGGTGATCAACAATTGTGGACAGGCCTGTTTCGCCGGGACTTATGGCGGCAAATACAATATGACACATTGTACTTTCAACAATGACTGGTCCAGTTCAGGGCAATCTTCTGTTGTGCTCAATAACTTCATAGAAGGCGCAGATCCTGAATCCAATCCATTGACGGAGGCGAATTTCAATAACTGTATCATTTATGGTTCCAACCAAAGACAATTGAGTTTAATACCTTATGACGATGTCCAGACATTCAATTACAAATTCGACCACTGCCTGATCCGCTTCAATAATGTCGACAACGAATTTACTAATGACCCATTGTACAACTTCGACGATGCTTCGTTGTATAACAACTGCCTGATTGCAAAAAACAGCCAGCAGTTCGATCCGACGTTCTTTGATCCGGACAACAACAAACTGAATATCAGTCCGGAATCCGAGGCGGTAGGAAAAGGAAACCCATTGTTTATAATACCCGTGGATGTAATAGGAGCTCCCCGTACTTCTACCCCGCCCGATCTGGGTGCCTACCAGAGTGCTGAATTCCCGGAAGAGAACTAGCTGCATTAATTTTTCATATTTCACAAACTATTTGATGTTTTTTTATTAATTTTAAAATACAACATCAAAACTTTATTATATATGAAAAAATCTTATGTTTACTTAGGGGCCTTACTCATTGCAATGACGGCCTGCAAAAAAGAAGAAGTTAAAGTTGAAATGACTGATAAAGACACAACTAATGTCGTCACCAACGATGCACCGGCAGAAGCAGCAAAACCAATGGATTCGTTAGCCATGCAAAAAGCATGGGAAGAATATGCCACTCCGGGCGAGATGCACAAAATGCTAGCCGATGAAGCCGGCTCATGGACCGCTGAAAGTAAAATGTGGATGGATCCATCAGCGCCGCCTCAAACCTCAACAATGAAAGCCGAAATTAAGATGGCTTTGGGCGGAAGATATCAGGAAGGAAAATACACAGGAACTATGATGGGACAACCCTTCGAAGGAAAAGGTACCGTTGCATATAATAATGCTTCCGGAGAATTCGAACAAACCTGGATGGATAATATGGGAACGGGAATCATGCATATGAGCGGAAAGTATGACCCTGCAACTAAAACCGTAAACTACAGCGGGAATTGCATCGATCCAATGACCAAACAACCTAAAAAATACAGGCAGACCTACAAAATAGTTGACGACAAGACCCGCGTAATGGAAATGTTCGATAATGGTCCTGACGGCAAAGAATATAAGTCGATGGAAATTACAATGCACAGAAAATAACATTGTTAATAACCCAATATAAAAGCCGCCATGTTGACGGCTTTTTTTTTGCTTATAAATTTTATAAGGTTTAAATTTGCGCCACACAACACCACTAAAATACTTACAATGATTCATTTCTTCGGAAACGAAAGCGATACCGTTTTTGCTGTAGAAACACAGGGGACGCTTTCGGCAGAAAACACTTCAAAATTAAACTGGCTTTTTGGCGACGCACATAAAATAGAAAAATCCGTACTTACGGATTTTTTTGTTGGTCCACGTGCCGCGATGATCACGCCGTGGAGTACCAACGCCGTGGAGATCACCCAGAACATGGGTAT
>CALRKC020000312.1:0-4002 GCA_943367895.1 Erythrobacter sanguineus
GATATCGGTTTCGACTTATTTTAAGAACGAATGCGCCGTAGTATCCTGTGATTCTTCACCGTTATCTTCGTGAAGCTGCAACTGCTTGATCCAATAAACAGTGTAATAGGCACAAATACCCATGAGTATCCAGCTTACGCCGTTTGAAATCCACCAGCCATACCAGCTTTGCAATTCAAGATGCCTCATCAGGTCAAGCGGCACGAAAAGAATATCTACGAAAAGAAATTGGATGGCTTCAAAAAATGCTTTAAACATAGTTTCAAGTATTATATTTACAGAGACAAAAATATAAAATATCCGCATGATAACAACTATTTTTAGCAAATCGAGGCCATTTAATTATATTATGGTCACCGTACTGCTGATAGTATGCTTTATTGTAATCCAGGCGAAGCACCTGGCCGGTATCGGTTTTGGAGTAAACCTCGCTAAAAAAACCGCCTTTCTGGCGATATTAATCAGCTCGCTTTTTATTACAAATTTTGTAACCAAAAGAAACGGACTCAGTAAAGACAGCACTTACCCGTTCCTGTTTTTCTTCCTGTTCCTGATTTTGTTCCCTACTGTATTGCTGGATTCCAAGATTGTAATCTCGAACTTTTTCCTGCTCCTGGCCATGCGCAGGCTTGTTTCGCTGCAATCGCTCCTTACGCCCAAAGAAAAAATATTTGATGCCTCATTGTGGATTTTTGTGGCGGCACTGTTCCATTTTTGGGCTATATTGTTTATCCTGCTCGTTTTTATCTCGGTTTTTTTTCATGTATCACGCGACTACAGGAACTGGATACTGCCTTATATCGCTTTTTTTGGCGTCGGGGTAACCTACCTGATGATTGCCATTGTGTTCGACAAAACACTCATCGGTGATATGATTAATCAGGCGCAAATCGACCTTTCCTTTGATTATTTCAGCAACAAATTTGAGAATATCGCTTTCTCTATTTTCGCCGCCATAGCTTGTCTGTTCTTTTTTGCACAGTTAATTTCGTTACCGTCAAAACCATTGATTTTACATGCCGCGTACAAAAAGGTAGTTTTCTGCTTTGTGATTGCGGCAGTGGTTTTCGTAATTTCCCCGGGAAAGGACAACAGTCTTTTGGTGTATACGTTTATGCCGTTGTCCATCATGGCCACGAGCTACATTGAAAACCTGAAAATAACGACCGTCAGGGAAGTTGCGGTATTGATACTCGTCGCCGCCAGCCTGTTTTCGTATGTGGCACAGCTATAATTTATTGCCATAAGCCAGATCGCCGGCATCACCCAAACCGGGGACAATGTAGTTTTTTTCGTTGAGCTTTTCATCAAGCGTCGCTACCCATAAATGACAATTGTCCGGCAGCTGGTCCCTGAGATAAGCAACACCTTCCGGCGCGGCAATGACGACCGCAATATGGATTTCCTTTGGATTTCCTTTTTCCAGCAGCGTGTTAAAGACAGCCACCATGGAATGCCCGGTAGCGAGCATTGGGTCAATAAGCAACAGCGTTTTGCCCTCAATATTCGGAACCGCCTGATATTCTACTTTTATGGTAAAATCATCATCATTATTGTGATGGTAACGGTATGCGGATACAAAACCGTTTTCAGCAGCGTCAAAATAATTCAGGAATCCCAGATGCAACGGCAAACCGGCCCGAAGAATGGAGCACAATACCAATTCATTTTCAATCTCGGTGGTTTTCTTAATGCCTAAAGGCGTCGTGATCTCAACTGATTTGTACCGAAGGTCTTTACTGAGTTCATAAGCCATGACTTCCCCAATCCGTTCAATATTCCTGCGAAAACGCATACTGTCCTTCTGGACGTTCACATTTCGGATTTGGCCCAGGAAATGATTCAGGACACTGTTGGCTTCGGAGAGGTAGTGGATTTGCATGTTTGGTTTCGGGGTTCAGGGTTTCGGGGTTCAGGGTTTCGGGTTCAGGGTTCAGGGTTCAGGGTTCAGGGTTCAGGGTTCAGGGTTCAGGGTTCGGACTTTCGGACTTTCGGACTTTCGGACTTTCGGACTTTTTTTCAAAATGTAAAAGTATAAAAAGTATCTTTGCCTTTTAAAATGTAAAAATATGTTTTCAAAATTAGCCTACGCAGTTTTCGAGCAGAGTATCAGGGATTACCACCAGTTTGATAATGTGGACCATCCCATCAGCAATCCGTATCCAAAAGACAAATTCGAGCACCTGCTGTACATGAAAAACTGGATTGATACGGTACAATGGCATTTTGAGGACATCATCCGCGATCCGCAGATTGATCCTGTTGCCGCGCTGACGCTGAAAAGAAGGATTGATGCCTCGAACCAGGAACGTACCGATATGGTGGAATACATCGACAGCTATTTCCTGCAGCAATACAGCAGCGTAAAGGTAAAGGAAACCGCAAAGATCAATTCTGAAAGTCCGGCATGGGCTTTTGACAGGCTCTCCATCCTCGCCCTGAAAATCTACCATATGCAGGAAGAGGCCACCCGGGCAGAAGCCACACAGGAACACCGTGACAAATGCCAGGAAAAACTCAACGTGTTGCTCGAGCAGCGCACCGATTTGTCCACAGCAATCGACGACTTGTTAAAAGATATCGAAAACGGTGACAAATTCATGAAGGTCTACAAACAAATGAAAATGTACAACGACGACGATCTGAATCCGGTGTTGTACCAAAATAAAAAATAGGCACAAGACGTAGGGGTCAAGCTTCAGGGAATTTCCCGACTTGCACCCTGCACCTTGCACCCTGCACCCTACACCTTGAAACCCATCAAACATATCGCCGTTATGAGGCTCTCAGCCATGGGAGACGTCGCGATGACGGTTCCGGTTTTGCGCGCTTTTTCAGCCCGGTATTCCGAAGTACAAATCACAGTCATTTCCCGGCCGTTTTTCAAACCGTTTTTTGACGGCATCCCAAATCTTTCTTTTTTTGCATTTGATGACAAGCAAAGGCATAAGGGGTTTGTCGGGTTGCTGCGTTTGTTCAGCGATCTGAGAAAATTAAACATTGACGCTTTTGCAGATTTGCATAATGTATTGCGCTCGACAATCATCAGGAAACTTTTCGCCTTAAGCGGAAAAAAAATTGCTTTTGTCGACAAGGCCCGCGCCGCAAAAAAAGCACTCATAAGACCGGAAAGTAAAGTTTTCGAACCACTTCCGACGATGTTTGAACGCCATGCAGCAGTATTTCATCAATTGGGTTTCCCTTTAGATTTATCAAACCCAAAATTCCCGGAAAAGCAGGAGTTGACTTTAGAAATCCTTTCGGTAACAGGAAAAAAAGAAGGCCAATGGATTGGTATTGCGCCGTATGCCCAATATGATTCGAAAGTGTATCCGGCAGATCTGATGCAGCAGGTTGTTGATAAACTCTCGGAAAACAATGGTTATAAACTATTTCTTTTAGGCGGGAAAGATGAGGTGAACAAACTGGAAGCGTTCGCCCAAAACAGGAAAAATATCGTCGTTGTTGCCGGGAAAATCAATTTCAAACAGGAACTACAGCTCATCAGCCACCTCGATGTTATGCTGTCCATGGATTCCGGTAACGCACATATCGCAGCAATGCTCGGCGTAAAAGTCGTAACGCTTTGGGGTGCCACGCATCCATACACCGGATTTCTGCCTTTCAACCAGAAAATGGAAAACGCATTAACAGCAGACCGTGAGAAATTCCCGAAAATACCAACCTCAGTTTACGGGAACAAGAAAGTGGAAGGCTACGAAGATGCGATGCGGACGATTCATCCGGAAGCAGTAGTACGCAGTATTCAGTCGCAGTTGGCAATGGCCCAACGCGATTATTAAACTAAACCGAATGGTCACAAAACAATGGCTTACTGCGTCTGCCTGCCTGGTCCTGTTTCAGACATCATCATAATCCACGTAAACCTCCGCAGAAGTAGGATGTGCCTGGCAGGTTAAGATCAGGCCGTCGGCAATTTCCTGGTCGGTCAGGATGGCGTTTTTCTTCATTTCAGCAGTACCTGAGGTTATTCTGGCGAGG
>CALRKC020000313.1:0-3998 GCA_943367895.1 Erythrobacter sanguineus
GGTGAATTGAAAACAAAACCGACACAACATTCCGTCAAAACCTTAATGGAAAGCGGAATCAAAGCCGATATACTGGTTTGCCGTACAGAGCATGAACTCTCCGACGAGTTGCGTCAGAAACTGGCGTTGTTCTGTAACGTGAAAAGAGAAGCCGTAATACAATCAATCGATGCCTCGACGATTTACGAAGTGCCAAACCTGATGCTCGAGGAGGGATTGGATGTTGTGGCTTTAAAAAAATTAGCGCTTCCGCAGAAAAACACTCCGGACCTGAAAAACTGGACCGTGTTCCTGCAAAGGCTCAAGAATCCCAAGCATGTTGTAAACATTGGACTCGTTGGGAAGTATGTGGAATTACAGGATTCGTATAAATCAATTCTCGAGGCGTTTATCCATGCCGGTGCTGCGAATGAGACTAAAGTAAATGTAGTTTCGGTTCACTCAGAATACATTGATGAAAATAATGTAGCCGAAAAATTCGAAGGCCTTGACGGTATTGTCGTAGCCCCCGGATTCGGCGAGCGCGGAATCGAAGGGAAAATCGAAGCTGTACGTTACGCACGCGAGAACAACATTCCTTTTTTCGGGATTTGCCTTGGTATGCAAATGGCTGTTATTGAGTATTCAAGAAATGTGCTCGGACTTAAAGACGCCAATTCCACTGAAATGAACGTAGGGACCGCACATCCTGTAATTGATTTGATGGAAGAACAGAAAACCATCACCGATAAAGGAGGAACGATGCGTCTCGGCGCCTGGAAATGTGATATTGCGGCCCATTCACTTGCCCATTCCATTTATGGTAAACCGAGCATACTCGAACGCCACCGCCACCGCTATGAATTCAATGGTGATTATCTGGCAAAACTGGAATCCGCCGGTTTGAAAGCTTCCGGAATCAATCCCGAAACCGGCTTGGTGGAAATAGTTGAAATTACAGAACATCCGTTCTTTATAGGGGTGCAGTACCATCCCGAGTATAAAAGTACCGTTGCCAATCCGCACCCGTTATTCGTGCATTTTGTGGCGGCAACCGTAAAAGCAAAACAAAAATAATTTAATAACTGATAGCGAAAGCTACAAAACAAGATGGAAGAGAAGAAGTTAGACGTGAAATCAATTATCGGTTTTGTACTGATTTTTGTAGTATTTATGTGGATGATGATGCCAAAACAACTCACTAAAGAGGAACTGGCAGCAGAGAAAGCAAAAAAGGAAAAAGCGGCAAAGACAGCGAAAACAGCCGGGCAGGTAGCACCGGCTAAAGTAATTACGGCGCTCCCGGCAGACTCCACTGCAGGTGATTCCGCCACGATTGCCAGACTGAAAAGCACTTTAGGGGATTTTGCCTATTCCGCGACACTGCCTTCCGCTAAAGAAAGTTTCACGACTATCGAAAATAAATTGGTCAGCCTGACAATTGCCAACAAAGGTGGTTATATCGTCAATGCGAAACTGAAAGCTTACGAAAGGATAAAAAAAGGTTCGGGAGACCTTGTTGAGCTGATTAAGAACAACAATGCAGGTCTTAACATCAAGCTACAGACACAGGACAACCGCGTTATTGATACCCGGAATATGTATTTTGAACCGGTACTGACCAAATCCGGTGAGAACCAAATCCTGACCATGCGCCTTAAGGCTGGTCCTGATGCCTTTCTTGAGTATCAGTATGTTTTGAAACCGAACGATTATATGCTTGATTTCGGGGTACGTTCCCAAGGACTGAATAAAGTGCTGAATACTTCCAAACCTGCTGATCTCGAATGGAACCTGAAAAGCTACCGCAACGAGAAAAGTGCCAGCTACGAGTCCCGTTATGCCGATTTAAGGTACGACTATGAAGATGGTAAGGATGATTACCTCGGACAGGGCAAGGACAAGACCGAAACCGTAGACAAGGTTTCTTACATCGCCTTTAAGCAACACTTCTTTACCTCGATATTATTGACAGACAAGCCTTTCGCTAAAGCAGAATTGTATTCGAGTAACCTGGTCGATGATGAGCAAAAGGATACAGTATTCACAAAACAATTCCGCGCTACCGTGCCACTCGCATTCGAAAACGGAGAGCTGAGCCATAAGATGAACTGGTATTATGGTCCGACCGATTACACAATGCTTAAACATTATGACCGCAACATAGAGAAAATCGTGCCGCTGGGTTGGGGAATCTTTGGATGGATCAACCGTTACCTTTTTATTCCGGCTTATGACCTGCTGAGCCTGATCCTGTCACAGGGATTGGCAATTATTTTCTTCACGATCCTGATTAAACTGTTGATGTCGCCGGTAACTTACAAGTCATTCCTGTCACAGGCCAAGATGAAAGTGCTGCGCCCTGAAATCAATGAGCTGAACGAAAAGTTCAAGAAAGACCCGATGAAAAAACAGCAGGAAACCATGAAACTGTACAGCAAGGCGGGTGTAAACCCAATGGCGGGTTGTATTCCTGCGCTGCTGCAGATGCCGGTATTCTATGCCTTATTCCAGTTCTTCCCATCGGCTTTAAGCTTGAGGCAGGAAGGTTTCCTGTGGGCAACGGATTTATCGTCATTCGATTCCGTCTATAAATTACCGTTTTATATCCCATTATACGGAAACCACATCAGCCTGTTCCCGATATTGGCATCCATCGCCATTTTCTTCTACATGAAAATGACCACCGGAGACCAGCAGGCGTCCGCACCACAACAGGACGGTATGCCGGATATGGGTAAGATCATGAAAATCATGATTTACGTATCTCCGCTGATGATGCTGATCTTCTTTAACAACTACGCATCAGGACTGAGTTTGTACTACTTTATCTCCAACCTGATTACAATTGGTATCATGCTGGTGATTAAGAATTATATCGTGGATACCGATAAAATCCATGCACAGATCCAGGAGAATAAGAAAAAGGAGCCAAAACAACAGGGGCGTTTCCAGCGCAAGCTTCAGGAGATGATGGAGCAGGCCGAAGCAGAGAAGGCTAAAAAGAAATAAATCCTGAAGTCGGGAAAGTCCAGTAAAGTCCGGAAGTTCGAAAGTAAACATCGCTTTCAGACTTCCGGACTTTGCTGTCTTTTCTGACTACTATATACTATTTTTGCAAAAAAAGAGTTTAAGAGCTAAAAGAAATCGAAAATGAAATATTTATTTTTTCTTCTTATCGGATGCAGTGCATTGGCACAAACCGATTTCAATAAACTGGACGCCAACGGCAGGAAACACGGACTTTGGAAAGGTACTTATGAAGAATCAAAAAGACCACGTTATGAAGGTACTTTTGAACATGGTGTGGAAACCGGGACGTTTAAGTATTTTGATGATACGAAAGCGGGTATTGTGATCGCGACCCGCGTTTTCAGTGACAATGGCAAAGTCGCCTATACCACGCTTTATGACCGCAAGGGATTTGTTGTCAGCGAAGGCAAAACCGTAAACCGGCAGAATGAGGGTGAATGGAAATACTACCTCGAAGAATCCAAAGAACTGATTACGCAGGAGTTCTATGTCAACGGCAAATTGCATGGGTTGAGGAAAGTGTTTTTTCCGGGCGGCATTATCGCTGAAGAGGCGAACTTTAAGAATGGTGTCAAAAACGGCAGCTACAAAAAATATACTGAAAAAGGAATCGTCCTGGAGGAATCCAATTTTAAAGACGGCAAATATGACGGACCGGCCATTTTCCGCGATAGCGAAGGCCAACTCGCTTCAAAGGGTTCATTTGTCAATGGTGAGAAAAAGGGTATTTGGGAATTCTATGTCGGCGGCAAGCTGAAGGAAAAGAAAAAACTTCCCGAAGTAAAGAAAAGCACCCAGCCTGTAAAAAAGAAAGATTAAAGTATAATCGGCTGTGCTGATTATTTTATAGATTTGGTGCTGTAAAAACCACACCATGAGCATACTCGAACTAGGCGGCAGATTTGCACTATTGATTGTTTCGGTATTAATCCTGTATTTCTTTTCAAACCGGAATAAAGCCGAGACCATTCATCCGCTTTACATGA
>CALRKC020000314.1:0-3981 GCA_943367895.1 Erythrobacter sanguineus
CTTCCTTAAAAACACCCGGTTAAAGTATGTAAGGCTTTCAAAACCAGCCTGCATGGCAATTTCCCGGACCGTTTTGTCAGTTTCCAGCAATAACTGGCAGCTGTTGGCGATCCGAATCTCGTTAATATAATCTGAAAAGCTGATTTTCATCATCCGCTTAAAGAATTTGCAGAACGCACTTTTAGACAAATGCACCATTGCCGCCATTTGTTCCAATGAAATACTTTCATCCGCATGTTGCTGGATGTAACCGCATACTTTGTTGATGCGGTTTTCATTTTCAGGATTTCCGGCAGGTGTATAGTCCAGGGTTGAAAGCGGAATGGCGATTTCTGCTGCAAGATGATTCAGTATTTCGAGCAGCCCAATAACTTTTGAAAACCCGTCTTTTTCAGGAATTTGTTCAATGTTTTTCCTAAGAGAAAGCGATGCGGCCGGGAAAAAAAGTCCTTTTGAGGCCTGTTCAAGCATTTTACGCACCGCCCTGGCTTCCGGAAGTGTTGTGAATTTCGAAATAAATGCTGCTGAAAATTGAATGACAACAGCACTGTTTTCCTTGTTTTTCCGCTTTTTCCCCGACCAGGTGTGCGGCAATCCTGATCCCAGCAACACCAGGTCGCCTGCCGAAAATCCCTCATGGCTGTCGCCTACAATTCGGTTTCCCTGGCCCTCAGTAATCAGTGTAAGCTCATATTCCGGATGATAATGCCACCTGAATTCAAAGAAAGGAACCGTAAACGGGTACGCGACGAAGGAATCGTTTCCTTTTCGGTCTGCGATGTTTTCCAGAATGGCTTTCATGGTATTATATTGTTTATTAATTATCCTATGAATGCTAAATTAGGAAATATAGTGCCATTAATTTCATTTTTAGTGTCGGTTTATACAGGAACGCAAAAGTAACTTTGAATTGGAAGTTTCATCCACTACAAAATCATTCATTATGAGTATCCCACAACCCATTCAGGATTTTCTGGCGCAGCCATACGGTCTTACTGATGAGCAGATCGCATTTTATCAAAGAAACCGCTACATCAAGCTGAAGCAGGTGCTGAATTCCGAAACTTTGGCATTTTTCAATGCGGAAATTTCCACACAGGTAGCTGCAATGGACAAGGATGCGCGTGACCTTAATGAAAGGGATACGTATGGGAAGGCTTTTTTGCAGTTGTTTAACCTCTGGCGGGAAAATGACAACATAAAGGCACTCGTTTTCAGTGAAAGACTCGCACAGATAGCCGCGGCATTAATGCAGGCCTCCGGCGCCCGATTGTACCACGATCAGGCATTGTTTAAGGAAGGCGGCGGCGGTATTACACCGTGGCATGCAGACCAGTATTATTGGCCTTTAGAAACCGATAAGACTGTCACCGCGTGGATTCCGTTGCAGGAAGTGACGCTCGATATGGGCCCGTTGGAATTCAGCGCGGGAAGCCATGTTATCGTCGAAGGCCGTGAACTGGCCATTGGGGATGAAAGTGAAAAACAAATCGAGAAAAAACTCCGTGTCACTGATTTTGAACATGTCATTGAACCGTTTGATGCCGGTGAAATCAGTTTCCATTCCGGATGGATTTTCCATAGGGCGGGTGCAAACCAGACTGATCAGATGCGTAAGGTTATGACCATAATTTATATGGACAGTGAAATGAAACTGAAAGCACCTGAGAACGAAAACCAGGTGAACGATTGGAATACCTGGTGTCCGGGCGCAGTTCCGGGGGCCATCATCAACTCACCCATCAACCCCGTTTTATACCAATCCTGAATCGAATGAAAATAAACTACATCTGTCCGTACTGGGGTTATGAAGGCAAAGAAGCCGGTAAGTTTCTCGAAGACGCCTTGATTTCGGGTTATGACGGCATCGAGATCAATGTTCCGGACGATACTGTTTTTACGGCGGAATTGTTGAAGCGCATTCAGCACGTTAAAGCAACGCACAATCCGGATTTCGTATTTATTGTACAGCAGGTATTACCCGTCGCCAACGAATCGGTAGATGGCTACACGCAGAAAATGTGCAGCCGTTTGGAGTATCTGAGTAGCTTGCAGCCCGATTTTATCAATTCGCATACCGGAAAAGACTATTTTTCATTCGATGACAATTGCAATATTATTGCTAAAGCAGAAGCGATTGCGAAACAATCCGGGATCCCGGTGCTACATGAAATTCACCGCGGAAGATTTACTTTTCATGGAAAAACACTGTTACCTTACCTCCGGATATTTCCGGATTTGAGACTCACCGGTGATTTTTCGCATTGGTGTACCGTATCGGAAAGCATGCTGCAGGATCAGGAGGATGTAATGGAAGCCGTATTTCCGCATATCAAACATTTACATGCACGCATAGGCTTTGAGCACGGCCCGCAGGTGAATGATCCATTTGCACCCGAATGGGAAAACCACATAGAAGCGTTCATTGGCTGGTGGCAGCGTGTGATTGAAAAACAAGAGTCCGAAGGAAACAATAAGATGACTATTACGCCTGAGTTCGGCCCCGCTCCCTACATGCCCATGAAGCCTTATACGCGGGAACCGTTGTCAGATCAACATTGGGTCAATGATAAAATGAAGCAACTTTTGAAAAACAGATTATCCTAAGATGAAGAATAATAAAAAGCACACGGCTTTCGCAAAAATCATCCTGACATCCTTTTTATTTCCGACCATGGTGCAGGCGCAGCACCCCTACAGTAAAGTCAGGCCCATTGACGAGAAATTTAAAGCATTTAGTTTTTCCGAAGTAATCCCAACAGGATGGCTTAAGGAACAGATTCAGGGAAACCTTGACGGATTCACCGGACATCTTGATGCCCTTGCGCCGGATTTGATTCTGGATGATGATATTTACGGAAAAGACCGCCTGACGAAACATTCCAAAGCCAAGGAACTCGGAGCACTAGGGGACGCGGGCGACTGGCAGGTACAGCTTTACTGGTGGAACAGTGAAACGCAAAGCAATTGGTGGGATGGATACATACGCAGTGCGATTTTAGCGAACGATGCAAAACACCTTGAGCGTGTGCGTGCTTACATCAATCGTATTCTATCAACTCAGGATGCAGATGGCTATCTCGGAATTTATGATCCCGAATTGCGCTACAAATCCGATAACGAAAACGGCGAGCTGTGGGCAAAAGCCACTTTATTGCGCGGTATGCTTGCGTGGTACGATTATTCTAAAGACGAAACGGTCCTGAATGCTGTCAGGCGTGCCGTGGAAGACGTCATAAAGAACCTTCCCGTAGCGAACTCGCATCCTTTTTATTCCAAAAATCCCAATGTAGGCGGCTTATCACACGGACTCACATTTACCGATGTACTTGAGCAATTGTATTACATCACCGGCGATGCCAGTTACCGCGATTATGCCTTATTCTTATACAAAGACTTTTCGCAGCAAGTCCTTAATGAAGACGGGCAGTACGCTAAACTTACTGATAACCACTACAAGCTTAAAGGGCATGGCGTTCATACCTACGAGCAGCTGAGGTCGCTGGCTGCCGCGTATTATGCTTCCGGAAACGAGGAACTGGATAACGCGTTACAGAACTTCATACGCAGGATCAACCTGACTACGACTGCTTCAGGCGGCCCGATTGGCGATGAATGGATTGCCGGCCGCAACGCCGACGCGACGGAAACAGGATATGAATATTGCTCCTTACAGGAATTGCTGCACAGTTACGCAAGCCTGCTTACGAAAACCGGGGAACCGGATTATGCCGACCGGATCGAAAACCTCTTTTTTAATGCGGCACAGGGAGCGCGTAATCCCGGGCACAGCTGCGTCGCCTACCTTAAGACGGACAATTCTTATGCGATGACGGGCGGACGAAACGGAGATGAAAGCGACCAAAACCAAACGAGGTACCGTTATTCACCGGTACATCGGGAAGCGGCCGTTTGTTGCGTGCCCAATGCCGGTCGCATTGCCCCATATTATGTGCAGCATATGTGGCTTCGGGGAGGGGA
>CALRKC020000315.1:0-3972 GCA_943367895.1 Erythrobacter sanguineus
TATTTTTATTTTCCATGTTCATAAATTTTCCATTTTTTGGCGCAGGCTTTCTTTGGCCCTGCTAATCAAAGTCCTGCAGTTGCCCGCATTGATGTTCATGATCTCGCTGATCTCTTCCTGGTCATATCCTTCTACGAAAAGCAAGGTTAGTGCCAGTCTGTAATTGTCTTTTAATGTCTTTATGCACTCAAGGATCTGCCTCGCCTTCATTCCGGTAAAATCAAATCCTTCGACTTCATCGCTGTCTCCGACTTTATACAATACATCGTCAATCGATGATGTCGCGTTCTTGTTGATCTTTTTATAATTGTCGATACTGTGATTGATCACAATCCTTTTAAGCCATGACCCGAAGGTGACTTCACCCTTGAACGAGTCTATTTTTGTGAACGCTTTGAGGAATGATTCCTGCATAACATCCTCCGCCCAATGAACATCTTTTACAATCCGCAGTGCCGTGTTGTACATTGCCTTATAATAAAGGTTGTACACTTCGAACTGGGCGGCCTGGCTGTTTTCCCGGCACAACCGTATCAGATTATCGATATGGGTTTCGTTCTGTTCCAATCGTTTTGTTAGTAGTTTAGTTTATTGACTGCCGTAATTTTCAGTTGTTACAGTATTGGTAAATTTTTTTCGTAAAATTACAACGTAACAGATTAACAAAGTAATAACGAAGCAACACAGCCCCGTAATTATGCAGATGTTGCAGTAATGACGCGGTGAGGGATTTTGTTCTCGTCGGTAAACGATCAGGGTTTATAAAAAAACTCCGAAGTTTCCTCCGGAGTTTCTACTTTGTATTTTCTTTAATCGCTGCGTACAGCGATCGCAAATTTTGACTTTTCTATTCCTGCATGGTGTGATAGACGTTCATCACATCATCATCTTCTTCAATCTTCTCAATCAGTTTTTCAACATCGGCCACCTGGTCTTCGGTAAGTTCTTTTGTAATCTGCGGAATCCGCTCAAATCCTGAAGACAGGATTTCTATACCACGGCTTTCGAGCTCTTTCTGAATCGCTCCAAAGCTCTCGAATGGGGCATAGATCAGGATACCATCTTCGTCTGCAAATATTTCCTCGGCACCAAAGTCAATGAATTCCAGTTCAAGCTCTTCGACATCGATGCCGTCAGAAGGTATTCTGAAATTACACGTATGGTCGAACATGAATTCCACGGACCCCTGTGTACCCATTGTTCCGTTACATTTATTGAAATAACTGCGGATATTCGCGACAGTCCTGTTGTTGTTGTCAGTTGCGGTTTCAATGAGTAATGCAATACCATGTGGGGCATACCCTTCAAACAGTACTTCCTTATAATTCGCTGTATCTTTATCGGTTGCTTTTTTAATAGCCCTTTCAACATTCTCCTTGGGCATATTCGCCGCTTTGGCATTTTGTATTACGGCACGCAGTCTTGAGTTGGCTTCCGGATTCGGGCCGCCTTCTTTTACAGCCATGACGATGTCTTTCCCGATGCGGGTAAATGCCTTGGCCATAGCCGACCAACGTTTCATTTTTCTGCCTTTTCTGAACTCAAATGCTCTTCCCATAGTAATAGTATTTTCTTAACGAACGCAAAAATAATGTTTCTGCTTGTTTTTACAAATTTAATGCCGGTAAACTTCTGATGCCCGGAAGTTGCGTAAGCTATCATAACAATAACGGCAATTTAGAAAGAAAACACACCTTGTTACATTGTTATCGCCTTGTCCCGGTTTTCCTGCAATCATGCTTTTGGACTAGTCTACAGGCACATGTTTTGCAACAAAATTATCAGCGGTTATGTCCCAGTTTTGAATCAGGTTGCTTCGTTCCGGATCGTATTTGCTGTTTATTTTATTGTAATCATTAATCCCCTTATTATACTCATCTACCAATTTATTAAAGTTATTGACATCTTCCTGTGTTCGCTGTTGCTCGTTTTTACTTTCGAAAAGCTTTTTGCTTTCCTCGAATTTCTGATTCAGCATTAGGAACGATGCCGCTTTCGGGGCATATTCTGCGGCTTCTTTTCGTGCGAATTCGAAGTATTTTTTGGTGACATTTATCAGCATAGGATCATTTTTGTAAGGTTTGAAAGTTTTTAGTTTTTGCAATCCTTCCGTTGCATACTGCGCCAAAGCATTTGTATTTTGTTGTACTGCATTAAGATCTTTGGCCTCCAACGCCTTCATCATCGAAATTTCTGTAAAATTTACTTTGAAAAATAAGAGGTATAACTCCGTCCTGTTGTGGAATACTTCATTGGATATCCTGATTTTCTTACCCAGGTCGCTCGTCGCATCACTCATTCGGATGTTGTATTTTTCTCCGAAGGCACTTTGTGCGGCATTGATTATATTTAATTCCTCGCTGAATCTCTCATTAACTTTTTCCTGTAGTAAAATGTATGCCTCCATATAATCATAGGATTGCTCAGCTACTTCCTGCATGTCGATTACTTTACCGTATTCTTCTTTGATCATTTTTTCAGAAAAAGAGAGGTAAGCAATCATCTTGTCGCGATACTCCACATCACCTTTGTAGCCATCCTTGAGTGCCTGTATTTTTTTTGACGCAGCCTGTATCGTTTTCAGTAAGGCTTCCCGGGTATTGTTTATTTTACGTGCTCTTTTGCTGTGCGCGGCTGCTTCCATATATTTCCAGGTCGATTTGGAAATGTTATCGGATTCCTTACCGATGTAATTCAGGTAATCGACTGGCGTGTTAAAGGTTTGTGCCTGTGTGAAAAAGAACCCTGTGAGAAGGAGCAGGGCGATAAATCTTGGTTTCATTCCTGTTAATTTTGGTTAGTTCATTTTTAGGAAATCTTTGTAATCCTTGATGATGTTAACAGCTTCTTCAAGGTAAACACTGTTCTTGACATCCTTGATCTTATATTCATTAATTTCCTTTTCGAAAGAATCGGTTTTTATTTTTTCGGTTTCATAAGTCGTATTGCTTACGGTAATAGTCGCGGGCCTCTCAGTTATTTCTTTTACCTTACTCCAGAGCGAATCGATTTCATGCACGTCTTTAAAGACGTCCGGCAATGTTAGCCTGATTGGCCCGCGCGGCTTTTCATACATCACGTTGATTTGACTGTTCAACTGATTTAATTCGTTGAAACGGAGATTCTTCTGAATCCTTTCCTTGCTGAGTCCGATAACCCTTTCCTTATTGGGAAACATCATCCGCTTGAAACGGTTTTTTACAACAATGGAATCATGAACCAAAGCAGTCTTGTAGCTGTTCTCCCGTTTGAGCACACTGTCGAATAATACGGGCAGTTTTACGTCGGGAATAACGCCTTTAATTTGGCCGCTTTCTCCGGTGATACGGTAGAATTTCTCGATTGTGAGCTTAATAAAGTTTTCGTTCTTGTCATCCAAAGGCATAATTGTCTGCATGGTGGCTTTGCCTAATGTGGGTGCACCAATGACAATAGCGCGGTTGTAATCCTGCATGGCTGCTGCAAAGAACTCGCTCGCAGAAGCGGAATAACCATTAGCAAGAATAACTACCGGACCGGAGTAAGCCATACCTCTGTTTGGGTCTTTCAGTACATTTTGCCGTCCTTTATTATTGGCGAGAATTGAAACAGGTCCGACATCGATAAACATTCCGACCAGCCGGATGGCTTCTTCCATTGATCCGCCGCCATTATCCATTAAGTCAATCACAATCCCTTCTACCTGATCTTCCTGAAGCCGGATGATTTCCTTAACCACATCGTCGGCACAGCCATAGGAGCTTCCGGTTTCAAAATCTGAGTAAAAATTAGGGATGTTGATGTATCCAACCCGTACTCCCTTTTCAACTATATAACTGTAAACACTGTTTTCACGCGCTTTCATTAGTTCCTTTTCGATACTAACATCAACCAGATTACCATTTTTCTTCCGTAAAGTCAGCGTGATTGTCTTGTTATTGTCTGAAAAAATCATTTCCCCTATAGTCTCCAGCGAAGTGCAGGAAACCCAGT
>CALRKC020000316.1:0-3966 GCA_943367895.1 Erythrobacter sanguineus
AAAATGACAACATCAATATTAAAACCAGCTTTCGGGCTGGTTTTTTAATACCCTATTACCAGATTAAATTATAAAAAATCCGGAAAATCCCTAAACAATGCACTAAAACGATTTCGTTTACTTTGTAAAACAAAATCCACATGCCATGAAAAGTCAGAAAACCCTCCGCTCTCCCTATGTTTCCATCAACAATGATGCACTTGAGATTAATTTTAAGGATAAGAACTACAGCCTGCCTATAGCAACCATTAGCAGGATCGGGATTAAAAAAAGGAAATCAACGTATTTCCCTACATTCATGGGATTAATGGTATACATGGAGGACCGGACCTATAAACTTCGTATCAATACCACCGATAACCAAAAAATCCGCATCAAGCTTCGACCCGAGGACTGCTGGCATTTTACAGACGCCGTGCGCTATGTACGTGAACGCAATAACCCTGCCGCCCAGGCTTCATAATCACGCTCACTATACCTCTTTATATAAGTGCCGCCCTGTGGGGCGGCTTGTCTTTTGGAGTCACTTATTGAAAATGTACCTCAACTCGAAATTCCATAAATACTCCCGAAAATTACATAACGCTTCCCATCCCGCAAATCACGTCTTTTGTGCTTAGTTTAAAAACACCCAAATGAACACATTGACGCTACCATCTACAGCTCCATTCTGCATTGAAGACAACATCCTGAATATTTATGACGGTGCAAAACTGCACTCGTTCTACCTGTCTCAGATCGAGAAAATGTACCTTGAAAAGCGCAAATTCCTTAAAGATGCCGGCGTTATCAGTCAGTGGTTGCACAACCACCTCAATAATGGTTACCGATTACACATTCTCAGCACTGACGGAGATGAAACCATTATCGCGATACGCAATGCCGACCGACAGGCTTTTATCGAACTGATTTCACAGATCAGGAAAAGTGCTTAAAGATGTAATTTTGTTTGAACCTGAAGGCAAATGAACTAAAACATCAAACAAGCATCTATTCATTATAACGTTATCGTAGATTTTTACAGGGGGCCGCATCCCGAATTGATATATTTTTTAAATTTAACCCTGTTAGAAACAGGGTATAATATAAAATTTGTGTCATGAAAATCGAAAAGCGCTGGATTATCTCGTTTATCATTATTACTATGGCGGCCATAGGCGGACTGTTCTGGGAACCGGCTGCGGCTACGCCTGAAGTTCTGGCGCAATTCGGCAAACCTGAAAACATCAACACCGCTGATGTTGCCTGGATGCTGACCGCCTCCTGTCTCGTCCTGCTGATGACACCCGGACTTTCGTTTTTTTATGGGGGTATGGTCGGTAAAAAGAATGTCATCTCTACGATGCTGCAGAGCTTTATCTGCCTTGGTGTGGTCACCTTAATATGGATTATTATCGGGTTCAGCCTGGCATTCGGTGAGCCGCTCGGATTTTATATCGATGGAAATTTTTACAGCGTCATCGGAAACCCATTATCATTCCCGTTCTTTGATCACGTTGGCGTATTGCCTCATGGGCAGATGGCCACGACGATTCCGTTCCTGTTATTCGCCTTATTCCAGATGAAGTTTGCAATCATTACCCCGGCGATAATCACAGGCTCTTTCGCTGAGCGCGTCCGTTTTATATCTTACCTGCTTTTCATCTGCCTGTTTACCATACTGATATATGCCCCGCTCTGCCACGCGGTATGGCACCCCAATGGCATTCTCGGCACCTATTTTGGTGTAAAAGATTTTGCCGGAGGAACCGTCGTACACATGAGTGCCGGTTTCGCAGCCTTGGCAGGGGCACTCGTTTTGGGTAAACGAAAAAACAGCAACCACATTCCTACCAACATTCCGTTCGTACTGCTCGGCACGGGAATGCTCTGGTTTGGCTGGTTTGGATTCAATGCCGGTTCCACTTTAGCCGCGAATGGTACGGCCGCAGTTGCATTTGCCACTACCACGACTGCCTCTGCGGCAGCCATGCTGACATGGATTTTCTTTGAGCGACTCAATGGCCGTAAAGTTTCGGCACTTGGCGCCTGCATTGGCGCTGTCGTCGGATTGGTAGCCATCACGCCAGCCGCAGGATATGTCACGATTCCGCAATCCATTTTCTTTGGTTTCATCACAGCCATCGTTTCCAATAAAGTCCTGAACGCCAAATTCATGAAACGCATTGACGACACCCTCGATGTTTTCGCCTGCCACGGTATCGGCGGAATCATGGGTATGATACTTACCGCCGTCTTTGCACAAGGTGAAAACGCCAGTCTGCTTCACGGCGGCTGGGGCGTATTCTCACACCACATGATGGCATTGGTACTGGTTTCCATATTTACTTTTGTGGGGTCCCTGATTTTATTCAAAATCACAAACATCTTCATCCCCCTGCGCGTCTCTGAAGAAGCAGAACGGCAGGGTCTCGATTTATCTCAACATGACGAGACGTTGGAGCATAAACCGGAACCGGCGGGAATATTGAACCTGATGCGGTAAATTAGAAAATGTGGAAATTAGATAATTAGATAATTTCAGAGGTGATATTATGTATCTCCTCATATTGAAAACCCTCGTTTTGATGAATTAGATAATGAGATAATTCCGGGCGTTGTAAACTACGAGCATCACTAATTGAACACTCCACACATTTTCTAATTATCTAATTCCCACATTATCTAATTAACAATTTGTACTTTTATCAAAACTCTCAAAATGAAAAAAGTACTATCCCTCCTATTACTATTCACAATTTCCGTTAATGCCCAGGCCGATAAGAAAAAGACCGAAGTAGGGAAACTGCTCGACAACTGGCACAAAGCAGCAGCAGAGGCAAACTTCAACGACTATTTTTCAGCCTTGTCGGAAGATGCCATATTTATCGGTACCGACCCCACCGAAAACTGGTCAAAGTCCGCATTTATCGCTTTCGCAAAGCCTTTTTTCGACAAAGGGAAAGCCTGGGATTTTAAACCACTGGAACGCCACATTTATTTTAGTGAAGACGGAAAAACGGCGTGGTTTGATGAATTGCTGGATACCTGGATGAAAATCTGCAGAGGTTCAGGTGTATTAAAGAAAGTAAACGGCCAATGGAAAATTGCCCATTATGTGCTGTCAATGACGGTGCCTAATGATGATACGGATGCGGTGATAAAGGCAAAAGCCGCGTTTGAGGACAAATTGATTGAGGAGCTTAGGAAGCGGTAAGAAGTTGTTTAAGGTTTAAAGTTGTACCCGACTAACCTTGAACCTTAAACTAACAATTACAAATCAAAACCAAGGTTTACACCCAGCCTTTGCGCAATAATCTTATTAATACGTTGCTTCAGTTCCGGGATGCGGACACTTTCTATGACTTCATTTGAAAACGCATACATCAGCAATGCTTTGGCTTCTTTTTTCGGAATACCGCGCGCCTGCATATAGAACATTGCGTTTTCATCCAATTGCCCAATCGTACAGCCGTGAGAGCATTTTACATCGTCCGCAAAAATCTCCAGTTGCGGCTTCGCATTGATTGTGGCTTTATCGCTCAATAGTATGTTGTTGTTCTGCTGGAAAGCATCGGTCTTCTGGGCTTCCTTTTCTACAAAAATCTTACCATTAAAAACTCCGGTGGCATTGTCATTCAGTATGCACTTGTAATTCTGGTGGCTTTCACAATGCGGCGTGGCGTGGTTTACCAAAGTATAATGGTCGACCAATTGCTTTTCGCCGATGATGGTAATGCCTTTCAACGTACTGTCAATACCTTCGCCGAAATGGTAGAAATTGAGGTTGTTTCGGGTAATATTTCCCCCAAAAGAAAAAGTATGGACGGATACTTTAGTTGACTTTTGCTGCGAAATATAAGTATTATCAATCAGGTTTGCCGATGTCAGATCGTTCTGGATTTTGTAATAATCAACATTGGCGTATTGCTCTGCGAAAATCTCCGTAACCGAGTTCGTAAGCACCGGATTTTCATACAGGCTTTG
>CALRKC020000317.1:0-3949 GCA_943367895.1 Erythrobacter sanguineus
GAACCTGTAGGCGAAAGCAACAGGACATTACTGTCATTTACTATAGTTTCCTGTGCGGCAAGTTGCATTTCATTTAAGCGGTCAATGCCTAAATTCAAAAGCACATTATTGGAATGGTGCGGATGTATCATTTGGCAAAGATAACTTAAGTCGTCAGTGGGCAGCATGTAGTAATCAGAAAAAAAATAGGAACGCTCAAAACCGGACGGACACTATTTTAACATCTTTTCTTCTTCAAATAGCAATTTAATATTTTCGTACGAATTCTTCAGTGCTTCTTCGACCTCACCGGGGTTTAGCCACGCCACCTTTTCAATACCTTCTTCCAATTGCGGTAATAACGGCCCGTCATAGCCACTGCGCATTTCAAACCAATGCGTTACTTTAAGTTTATAACGACCATTGCGTTTAAAGATATGATATGTCTTTTGCAGTTTTTCAGTAATTACAAGCTTGTTGACGCCCGTTTCTTCCTCGACTTCGCGTAAAGCTGTGTATTCAATTTCCTCGCCTTTTTCAATACCGCCTTTCGGTAAATCCCATTTGCCATTGCGGAAAATGAAAAGGACTTCATTCTTTTTGTTGTAAACGATGCCTCCACCTGCCTTCTGTACGGGCATCTTGGTTTTGAGTGTTTTCAGGATTTCCTTCTCGTCAGGATGGTACAAATACGCCTTTTGGATTTTATTCTGGAATATTTTCGTAATAACCTTCTTTATATCAGCACTTTCCAGCAAAAACAGTTGAAAATCGGTCTCTTTGACGATTTCATTTGTGAGGAAAAGCGGTTTGTCGTTTACAAAAACTTTATACATTTGTATTATGATTTTCAATAAAGATACAGCCAGTAAAACAGCCGAATTGCTTTTACAAATAAATGCAATTAAATTGAATCCAGGAAATCCTTTTACATGGGCATCGGGATGGAAGTCGCCGATTTACTGTGACAACCGGATTACGCTTTCTTTTCCGCCTATCCGGAATTACCTCAAGGAAGAGTTTGCCAAAAACATCGAGAAGCAGTTCGGGAAACCTGATGTTATCGCCGGTGTGGCGACGGGTGCAATCGGAATCGGGCTGCTTGTAGCCGAAGCTTTGGCCTTACCATTCGTATATGTACGCCCTGAGCCTAAAAAGCACGGCAGGCTAAACCAGATCGAAGGTTTTCTGCAAAAAGGACAGAATGTGGTCGTAATTGAAGACCTGATCAGCACTGGAAACAGTAGCCTGATGGCCGTGGAAGCGCTTAAAGAAGCAGGAGCAAATGTCAAAGGCATGGCCGCTATATTCAGCTATGGTTTTGATGTAGCGAATAAAAATTTCAAAGCGGCGAATGTTGATTTGTATACCTTAAGCAATTACGAAAGCCTCCTACCTTTGGCCGTTGCCAAAAAATACATCACAGAAGAAGAAGAGCAAACCCTGATAGCATGGAGGGTAAGCCCATCTACCTGGGGAATAGAAGTATGATAATATTTGTTTAAAGTTTAAAGTTGTCAGAACTTAACTTTAAACCTTAAACCTTAAACAAAAAAACGATGAACCTCGAAAGCCAGAAAGTTACCGTAGAAAAGTCAGCACAATACCTGTTTGACGCCCTGTCGCAAGTCAGCAATTTTGAAAAACTGATGCCGGACAGCATTGCCAAGTTTGAGGTGCTGGATGCCGATTCCTTTATTTTCGGTCTAAAGGGAATGCCGGAAATTAAGTTAAGGATGAAAGACAAGATTCCAACCTCAAAAATCGTATTGGGTGCAGCCAGTGATAAACTGCCATTCACACTGACAGCCGCCATTTATTCTGTTGCTGATAATGCAGCTGAAGTGCAGCTTTTCTTTGAAGGCGAGTTCAACGCTATGATGGCGATGATGGTTAAAGGCCCGATCAGTAAATTTATTGAGACTTTGGCAGCGAATATGGGTAAATTATAGTCCGAAAAGTCCGAAAGAAAAAAGCTGCTAAGTATCTTAGCGGCTTTTTATATTTTTGCCGGTCATCTTCCGGACTTATCTGAATTTCCCGACTTCCTAGTAAAGCATTCCAACCTCCTTAACCCCAAACCGCTCCAGGCGATCATCTTCCATCTGGACTTCCAGCTTGCCGTCTTTACAAACACCTCTAATGATACCCATAAACCGGATTCCCCCAGCGTCCTCAAATGCGGTAGGAATATTTTTCCTGAAAAGCAGCTTGTCATAAACTTTCCAGACATCGGGAGACAATCCGTCACTAATATTGTTTTTCAATTCAGTAATGATTTCAAGAAGAATTTCGTCTTTATCGAACGCCCTTCCGGTGACATTCAATAATGAGGAAGCTTTCGGGAGATCGGTAAAATCAGCCTGGTTGACATTCAGTCCAAACCCGATTACAGCATCAATCCGACTGTCAGGCTTAAAGCTGTTTTCAATCAATATGCCACCAATTTTTTTATTGGCTGACAATATGTCGTTAGGCCATTTGACAGCCAGATCAGGGACGTCAAACTTTTTTAATGTAATGATAATACTTGTCGCCACTGTGGCATTCAATAGAAAAATCTGACCTGCATCAGTCAGAATATCTTTAATCAAAATGCTTACTGTAAGGTTTTTACCGGGTTCGGCGACCCATTTTGCACCCATTTGACCGCGTCCCTTCGTTTGTGTTTCCGCAGTGACAACCGTGAAACTCTCAGCATCATTCCCGCTGTTTAATGCCTTGAGGTAATCATTGGTGGAATCTATGGCACTGAGTTTGATAAGGTGCATGGGCTGCAATTAAGAAGTGATATTTAATCTTCTGTTAAGGTTCAAAAGTAAATACAAAAAATGGTAACTTTGCAAACTTATAAAATTATTAAATGGCAAAAAAGACTGTAAATAACGATGCGCTGTTGGCACTCATTATAAAAGGGATTGAAGAAGTAAAAGGGAATGATATTGATATCCTTGATTTGAGGGAAATTGACAATTCGGCCACTGATTATTTTATCATCTGCAACGGAAATTCCAATACACAGGTAAATGCAATCGTAAATTCTGTACAAAAAACAGTTTCCAAAGAGCTTAAAGACAAACCATGGCACGTAGAAGGCGCTGAGAATGCGGAATGGGTGCTTATGGATTATGTCAATATCGTGGTTCATGTTTTCCAGAAGCCAATCCGCGAATACTACAATATCGAAAGCCTTTGGGGCGATGCCAAAATCACAACCATCCAAAATAAATATTAAAATCATCATCATCATTCATGTCTAAAGAGAGTATACCTAATCCTAGAAGGAATAAATTCAACCCGATGTGGATTTATTTGTCTGTTATAGCCGTTATTTTGTTTGTTTACGTTACGGGTGACAATACAGTGAAGGATCCGTCGAAAATATCCTCATCGAAATTTAACGAATTCCTTGATAAGGGTTTGATTTCCAAAGTTGTGGTAAACAAAACGGAAGCAGATGTTTACCTCAATGATGCGGCACTCAAGGATAAATATTTTGCCAAAGTGGCGAAGGACGTTTTTGGAAATCCAAATAAAGGGCCGCATCTTTTCCTTGATGAAATCGGGAATGACGAATTGTTCCAGAAGAAACTGGTAGATGCTCAGGCAGCCGGTAAACTTGTAGAGTATAACTTCGAGCCCAAAACAAACTGGATTGATCTTATCACAATTATTCCGGTCATACTGCTGATTGTATTCGGGATATTCATGATGCGAAGGATGTCGGGTACTGGTGCAGGCGGCGGCGGTCAGATTTTCAATATTGGTAAGTCCAAAGCCAGGCTTTTCGATGAGAAAAATGATATCAAGACCACTTTTAAAGATGTTGCCGGCCTTGAAGGCGCCAAAGAAGAGATTCAGGAGATCGTTGATTTTCTTAAAAACCCTGAAAGATATACCAATCTCGGCGGTAAAATTCCCAAAGGAGCTTTGCTTGTAGGGCCTCCGGGAACAGGAAAGACCTTGCTGG
>CALRKC020000318.1:0-3947 GCA_943367895.1 Erythrobacter sanguineus
AATCCTTTTTCCTGAAACTGAAAGATAAATTTTCTGATATTCGCAGTGGGCAAATGAAATGAAATTATGACCAAACATCTCCTCCTGAACATCAGCATGGCATTGTTGACAATCGTTTTTTACTCCGATACTGTCAATGCACAAAACCGGGCACGCTCTTCGGCAGCACAAACAGCGGCGAAAACACCTGAATCGATATTTTACCTGAAGGTATCTCCCGGGACAATCGCTGTGACATTCAAAAATCAGCTTTACAAATTCAGGAACATGAAAAAGCTGGATGCCTTTTTAAAAGCGCATCAGGTCAGTACCGTGGTAAAAGAAGTTACACTTGATTTCGGAAAAAAAAAACAGGTAAACACCGCGCCGACAGGGTGTTTAAAATATTGAAAGATAATAACATTACAAATTGGATTATTGTATACTAACCGTATTTAAATTAAAAACCGACAGCTTTACAACTGTCGGTTTTTAATTTAAATACGGTTACTGTATACCTTTAAATCCCATTTACGATCGCCGCAAAATCGGCTGCTTTTAAAGCCGCTCCGCCAATCAGTCCTCCATCAACATCCGGCTTTGAGAAGATTTCCTTAGCGTTCTCCGGCTTTACGCTGCCACCGTATAAAATGGAGACGTCCTGCGCAATATTGCCGTATTTCTTATTCAGCGTTTCCCGGATAAAATGGTGCATTTCCTGCGCCTGCTCCGGTGTTGCGGTTTCGCCTGTACCGATGGCCCAAACCGGCTCATACGCCAGGATAATATGCTCCCACGCTTTTTCCTCCAGATGGAACAACCCGTCCTTCAACTGGTTTTCCACAATATTAAAATGATTTCCGGACTGCCTGTCCTTCAATTCCTCACCAAAACAGAAAATGACCTCGAGATTGTGCTTCAGTGCCGTGTCTACTTTGGCTGCAAGCAAGGCGTCTGTCTCGTGGAAATATGCCCTGCGCTCGGAATGCCCAAGGATAACAATCCCAACGCCGATACTCTTAAGCATATCCGCTGAAATCTCCCCGGTGTAAGCACCGCTCTCTGCCTGATGCATGTTTTGTGCCGCCACCCCGATATTCGTAAACTCCAGATGGTCCACCGCCGAGGCAAGGTTGACAAACGCAGGAGCGACTATAATCCGCGCTTCCTTATCGTCGGGAAGGGCGTTGATCAGTTCGTTCAGTAAGTCTTCCGTTTCCTCAGCATTCTTATGCATTTTCCAGTTTCCGGCAACAATTTTTGTCCTCATTATTGTAGTGATTTTAGTGTTTTGTCCATGGCTTCAAAATCCTTTTCGATAGCGCGGTAGGTCACGATTTTACCTTTGGCATCAATAATAATATATCGCGGGATCCAATCCAGGTCGATGGCCTGACCGAATGCACCTTTCATCATCTTTTCATCATTGGCCCAGTAGTGATCGCCCTTGATCTCATGCTTTTCAATCCCGGCCTTCCATTTGTCTTCCGCCTTGTCCATTGATATAAATACATAATCGACATTCGGATTATCAGCCTGCAGCGTCTTTAACAGCGGCATCGCCTTCACGCAGTCGCCACACCACGAAGCCCAGACTTCAATGACAATGGTTTTGCCTTTGTGTTTGTTAAGGATGTTACCCAAATTGGTTGCGCTGCCGTCAAAAGCCGTCAGCTTTTCTGTCAGTGCCTCCTTGGAAAAGGATTGCTGTGCTTCACAGGATACTAATGAAATTCCCATAAGCAATGATAAGAATATTTTTTTCATTTGTTATTGTTTTAAAGGACTTGTAACGAAAGCGTTTGCGTAACGGATTTGCGTTTTTTGCCTATATTTGGAGCCTGACAAAAATAATTATTTTAAGTCAGCACCCCCGAAATTTATCTGATATTTTATGAAAAAAACAACACTGGCACTGTTCCTGACAGCATCGATTTTCGCGACGGCCCAAACATTCAGTGGCAGTACCGGAAATATCAGTGACGACGGTGCCGTCAATTATTATACCGCAACGGTCTCCGGACTGGGAGAAAACCTAAACGCCGCACACGGCCTCGTACAGGTTTGCCTTGACATCACACACACTTACGATTCGGATTTAAATGTCGCATTGGTTGCCCCTGACGGCACTGCCATCAATCTTTTTTCGGGGATTGGCGGTGATGGGGACAACTTCTCGGATACCTGCCTGACACAATCATCAGATACGCCTGTCAGCAGCGGCTCAGCGCCATTCATAGGGTTCTTTAAGCCGATGGAGAGCCTCGGCAATGTGAACAACAACCAGAATGGCAACGGCGTTTGGAAATTAAAAATAGTGGACACCTACGCTTTCGCAGATACCGGCACTGTAAACAGCTGGAGCATTTATTTTGCTGATGATGCAGAAACGCCTTTTGTTTTCACGGAATCAAACCTGCCCATTGTGTTGATCAATACCAATGGTGAGAGCATACCCGATGAGCCAAAAATCCCTGGAATAATGAGCATTATTGACAATGGCGAAGGGCAAATAAACCATTTAACCGACAGTCCGAATGATTTCAATGGCCGAATCGGGATCGAGATGCGCGGCAATTATTCGCAATCGCTTCCGCAGAAACCGTATAAGTTTGAAACGCTGGATGCCGCTGATGCTGAACTAAACGTATCCCTGCTTGACATGCCGGCAGAACATGACTGGTGCCTGATTGCCAATTACAACGACAAGGTTTTTATGCGGAATACGCTCGCTTATGATTTGTTCCGGGAAATGGGGCATTACGCACCGCGAAGCCGTTATTGTGAAGTTGTTCTGAATGGCATTTACCAGGGGGTTTATATGCTGATGGAAGACATCAAGCGGGACAACAACCGCGTTGATATTGCGAAACTGGAAGCGACCGAGAATTCGGGAATGAATCTCACCGGCGGCTATATCATCAAGAATGACTACTGGGACAATGACAACAGCTGGCTGCTCAATTACCATCCTGTCGACCATCCTGATTTTGATGTGCATCTGGTGTATGATTATCCGAAACCGCAAAACATCACACCCCAGCAAAAAAGCTATATCCAGAATTTCACGAATAATCTCGAAACCGCTTTGTACGGCACGAACTTTACTGATCCTGTAAATGGCTACAACAAGTACCTTGATGTTGATTCATTCATCGACTATTTCATAGTGAATGAACTGGCGCGTAATAATGACGGTTTTAAGAAAAGCAGCTATTTCCACAAAGACAAGGACAGCAACAGTGCTGTTTCAAAGCTGAAGGCCGGACCGGTCTGGGATTTTGACTGGGCGTGGAAGAATATCCCCGAATGTGATATTTTCGCCGCTACCGATGGCTCCGGCTGGGCACATAAAATCAATGACTGCTTTCCCGATGTGAATTCTCCCGGCTGGTATTTACGCCTTCTGCAGGATCCCGCATTTCAGGACAAATTGCGCTGCCGCTGGGAATATTTCCGCTCAACAATAATGAGCGACGCCGCACTGAATGCTTATATCGATGATACCGCGGCTTATTTAAATGCCGCCCAGCAAAGGCATTTTACCCGTTGGGAAAACCTCGGTGTTTCTACCGGCACACCCGAAGTCGAAGCGGATCCCGCCACTTTTGCCGAACAGATTACAAAATTCAAGAACTGGATTTCGTCAAGAGTGGCCTGGCTGGACACCCATATTCCGGGCTCGGCTGTTAACTGTAATTTAGGGGTTAGCGAATATGGACAAGCAGCAGTGATGCTTTATCCGAATCCCGCAAACGATTTTGTTACCGTTTCAGGCATTAGCGATGCTGCGGTCGAGATCTTTGATGTTACCGGAAAACTGGTTTTGAAATCCAACGTAAAAGATGGCCGGCGTCTGGATGTTTCGGCTTTCGCCAATGGGATTTACAATTGCAGGATATCAGATGGAAAGACAGTGAAAGTGCAAAAAATGGTAATACTGCATTAATTACTGTAATTTGATTTTA
>CALRKC020000319.1:0-3943 GCA_943367895.1 Erythrobacter sanguineus
GGTCGCTTTCGTAATTATTAAAAACGACAGCGTTTGGTATGAAACTTACTATGACGGTTACGAAAAAGACTCGAAATCCAATTCCTTTTCGATGGCAAAAAGTGTCGTTTCGGCAGCACTCGGGAAAGCCATTACAGACGGAAAAATAAAAAGCCTTGACCAAAAAGTCTCTGATTTCTTTCCCGAATTTAAAGACGGAAAAGCCGCTAAGATGACCGTTGGTGATTTGTCATCCATGGCGTCTGGGCTGGATTGGGATGAATCGTATTACAGTCCGTTTTCAATCACGACACGCGCTTATTTCGACAGTGATTTGAATGTCTGTATCCTTGGATTAAAATGCACGGAAGATCCGGGCAAAGCCTACAAATATCTTAGCGGAAACACGCAGCTGCTGGCGATGGTCATTGAAAAAGCCGTTGGAAAAAGCCTCGCTGATTATGTGTCTGACAATTTCTGGAAACCAATGGGTGCTGAAAATGACGCGCTTTGGCAAACCGACCACAAGGATGGTATTGTAAAAGCATATTGTTGTATTGCCTCAAATGCCCGTGATTTTGCACGTTTCGGGAAGCTTTATAAGCAATACGGCAAATGGAACGGGAAGCAAATCATCGACAGCGCGTTTGTAGCCAAATCAATTAAACCCAGATTTGAGGATTCCCCGCAATATGGTTACGGCTGGTGGCTTTTTGACCATGCCGGAAAGAGAGGCTATTGTATGCGCGGACATCTCGGGCAATACGTAATCGTAATTCCTGATGACGATGTGATTATTGTGCGGCTTGGGAAAAATACGATCAGGACAACGACTGACAGTCCGTTTGGAGATGATTTTTATGTATACCTCGAAGAAGCCAACAAGATGCTTACGAATAAGAAAAAATGAAAACCGAAATTTTAAATACACGCCATGATAGAAAAAATCCAACTTCCGAACATCCTGTTCCTCGACATTGAGACCGTTCCAAACGAGGAAAATTACCAAAATCTTGATCCTGAACTGAAGGAACTTTGGGGGCTCAAAACCCAATACCAGCGCCGCGATGAGTTCTCTCCGGAGGAGTTTTATGATCGTGCCGGCATTTGGGCTGAATTTGGTAAGATCGTATGCATTTCCGCCGGCTATTTTACATTGAAAGGAGACATCAGGCATTTCCGGGTGACCTCGTTCTTCGGCGATGAAATCAGCCTGCTAAAAGACTTCAACAACCTTTTAAACAATCATTTTAACCAGCCACAGCATGTGCTTTGCGGGCACAATGCCAAGGAATTTGACATTCCGTTTCTGGCGAGGAGGATGATAATCAATGGTGTTGCCATCCCCTCTAAACTAAATCTTTTTGGGAAAAAACCCTGGGAAATACCGCATCTGGACACGCTGGAATTGTGGAAATTTGGGGATTATAAACATTTCACGTCACTGAAGCTTTTAACCAAGGTATTGGGAATACCGTCTTCAAAAGGCGATATCGACGGCAGCCAGGTGGGCCATGTGTATTATGTCGAAAAGGATATTGACCGCATCATCACTTATTGTGAAAAGGATGTGGTTGCCGTAGGACAGGTTTTTCTTCGGCTCCGTCGCGAACCGTTACTGGTCGACGATGAGATTATTCATGTGTAGAGAAAAGGGTCACGGGTCAGGAATGGGGCCATAGACGAAAAAAGCCGGAAGAATATCTCCCGGCTTTTCCTGTATCCTGATTCTTTTATCTGTTTAAAATTATTTTCTTCGAAACTTTAAACTTTTCATTTTCAACCGACAGTATATACATCCCGTCCTGAAGTGCCTCAATATTCATTGAATCGGAAGCGATGTTGGTTTGCTTTGAAAGGATCATTCTGCCCCTCATATCGTAAAGCGTCAACGTTGTTTGTTGGGAGTTATCCGGAAGTTTTACGTTCAGCAGTCCTTTTGTTGGGTTTGGATACACCGAAACCGCGGTTTCGAATTGCTGATCGGCGGTATTTAAATTAGCAGAAACCACGTTGCAGAAGTTCAGGCTGAAGTTGTTGATAACACCACCGTCACCATTGTACGCATCCACCACATAAAGTGTCCAGACTCCATCGGCGGGCATGTTGTTAAACCCGCTCAAGGCATCAAGCGGCTTCACCGTTCCTGAAATCCCCGGATTGGTACCACAGGTAAACGGCACACCGGCATCACTGATTGTTGCAACGATATTGTCATTGTCTCCGCATGGCTCCTCAAACAGCCTGATAAATGGGTTTCCAAGTGCATCGGGGCCCTCAAGATAAACGGTAAAGTCTTCGATATAGGTATGTGAAATGTCCAGGCCAACGGTAATATCACCCACGGTCATGCCTCCCGTAACGGTAATCGGCACAGAACCAACAGAATTTTCTGTGTTTCCAATGGCAGCATCTGAATAATCCGTTGCCGAAAAAGTAATGCCACAATTTTGTGAACCGGTATCAAAACGGCCAACCGTATTTGACAAAGCCTGACCACAGACATTTATAGGTAGTACCCTCCAATAATATTTGGTAGACTGGTTCAAACCCGAAACCACATAACCGGTTTGTGTCGTTACTTCGTTCAGCGCAAATGAAGAGAAATCCGGAGCGGAGGACACCTGTACCCGGTAACTCTGCGCGTTAAGGCTTGGTTCCCAGTCAAGGTCCAAAGTAGTGGCCATTCCCTCCTGCATATTCATAGGCGCAACTAAAAGTAAATCCTCATAATCTTCAGTATAAATTTTCAGGTTTACATTTTCTATCTCCGTCTCAGAGCTATTCTGCCCTTTAAATCCGATAACGTAATCCCCTGCAGCAAGACTCTGAAGGTTTGAAAGTGTCATGGTTACCGTATCCGGCAAAAACAATGATTCCTGACTGAAACTCGCTTCAACGCCGGGCGGCAATCCCACTGCTGAAAAAGTTGTAGTATCGAAAGAATTCGTAGCGTAAATAAAACTGTATGACGCTGTTGATGAGTTGCAAACCACCTGATCCGGAGAGGAAGGAGTTAACGCAAATTGTGAGTCGGTCCCCGTCACGATGAGTGAGAATTTCTGCAAACCTCCGTCAAGCGTACCTTTGTGGGTTACCGTTATGGTGTAGGCCCCGGAAGGATTCTGCACATCGACACGTTCTATATTGTCCACACTGTTATCACCCGTATTAATAGCAGGTTGATTGGCGTTCGGGCGTAATTTCCATGGATAATAAGTAGTGGCATTCTTAGTAATCCTGATGTCGAGGTCATTTACCAAAGCCGGCGTGGTATCATTCAGGTTACCATTTCCAACTGCTCCGGGCACATCGGTCCAGGCTATGGTTGCCATCAATGGATTAATTCCGTCAGAATCCACAGTCAAAGAATAAGTCTGCCCCTGAATTAAGGTTTCTTCTGTAATTACAGAACCGAGCCCATTGAAGGTAATGGTTTCGGCGGCTTTTTTACCGTTCAATAATCCCCAGCCGAAAACGGCGTCCGGGCCGGCTAATCCGGCATCGTCTGCAGTGTGGCACGCCAATGCCTTCAGCGTTGCCGATCTCATAAAATGCTGGTTGGTGTTGTTATAATGTTGCTGAAGCAGCAGCAATGTTCCCATGACGTTTGGAGATGCCATTGAAGTGCCCGAGATGCTCCCGTAGGCCGTATCGCTTGACTCAAAGGTCGAATACAAATTAGTACCATTTCCGGTGATATCCGGTTTTATTCGCAAATCATCAGCAGGTCCCTGACTGCTGCTTCCGTTTATTGCAACTCCGATTAGGTTACCCGTGGCTGAAATATTGGCGTCTTGTCCATTGGCAACCACAAGGTTATTTTTGGCAACTTTGTTCCCGGTGAGTTTGTCAAACCCGGGTGTTGAGGCTTCATTGTTATTATCCCCCCCATTGTTCCCCGCTGACGCAACCATCAAATAATACGGCGCGTTATATGCGATTTCATCCCATTCTCTGGCAC
>CALRKC020000320.1:0-3924 GCA_943367895.1 Erythrobacter sanguineus
GACCCCTGTATGGTCTGTTCTGTAACAGCGTCAACACAAACATATCCATCCTGGTCAAGTTCAGGATCAGGAATCTCAAGTACGGTTACGACAGCCTCACCAATCAAGTCTTTTGGGCACGGCGGATTATCATTAGCAGCAACACTTACAAGACTGTAAGTAGTTGTCTCACTCAATACACCGGTCAACAATCTGGCCGAACCGGACGAATTCAATCGAATTACCTGTTCTTCACCACCGTTTATAGTGTACGTAACCAACGCATTAGGTGTCCCGGTAAAGATTACATCAGTCCCCGTGTTATCGCAAATGGTTGATTCAGCCCCGTTAGCAATTGCCGCATCAGGAAGCGGTCTAACGGCGACGGTCACCAAATTGGTACTAATATCAGGACATGTATCGGTAGAAACAACGCAACGGTATGTACCTGCATCCTCAAGTGTCGGATTCGCTACAGTATAACTTGGTGCGTCATCACCTACTTCGACACCATTGTGAAACCATTGGTAACGAACCGGTATCGTGGTTTCAACCGCTACAAACAAGGTTAGCAATTCGCCTACGCAAACCGTTCTTGACACAGGTTGCTGTGTAATTACCGGAGCCGGATTCACTACAACTATTACAGGAGTTGTAAATATCGGCGGGCAGGCACCATTACTAATACGACAAATATAAGTTCCTGAATCCCCAACTGTTGGGACGGCAACTGAATAATCAGGTGAATCCGCACCCACATCCTGTCCATCGCGTTGCCATTGGTAGTGAACATCATTGCCTCCACCGGTAATTCCTACATGCAGGAAGAGGCTGTTGCCAGGACCTGAACAAAGTTCCGGTGAACTAGGCTGACTCACGATTGTTGGGGCCTCTGTAATACTAACCTGGGTTACGTTCGATTCAACGAAACCGCATAGCCCGGTAACCACAACCTTATATTGACCTGCGTCGGCCAGTGTTAGCGGTGTGATTGTCAGTGTTGGCGAATTACCTCCTACAACCTGACCATTACGCGTCCATTGGTAAGATAATGGCGCTGTGCCGTCGGCTGTAACGCTAAGGGTGAAGAAATCAGTAGGACTGGTACATTTGTCAACTGAAGCGATTGGCTGTACGCTAATGCCCGGCGCAACATGTACACGAACTTCTGCCTGTTCAGAAAGGATGGAGCAAGTACCGTTCGAAATAAGACAGGTATAAAATCCGGCATCGTCCGCGAGGACACCTTCCAGTAATAATTGTGAGCTATTCGGTGCCCCGGGAATTGGAGATCCGTCTTTTCTCCATTCATAGTTGATGTTACCACTACCCTGCACGCCGACCTCAAGCGTAACATCCTCATCAGGGCAGGCTTCTGTAAGCACTGCAGGCTGGGAAGAAATACGCAGGTCGTTTATTGTTACATTCACCGTATTGGATACTGCAACTGCTGCAGGCGGTGTACACTGTCCGGAAATCTCCACACGATAGTCCCCATTATCTGCGAAAGTGGAAACTTTGGTAAACACATTCGAATCAACAGCGGGAACTACAGGTACATTATTGTGATACCAGGTATAGTGAAGGTCGGTTCCGGAAGCCTGGACAGCAATTGTAAAACTTTGTGTCTCGCAAATTGCTGCGGGGGAAACCGGCTGGGAAGTTATTACAGGATTTCTGGCAACATCAATCACAACTGCCGGAAGATTTAAATCTTTTGAACATAAATCGGCACTTACAATGTTAACCACGGTAAACGTCGTCGGATCCAAAATTTGATGGGTTTGCTGTGCAGTACCTGTTGCTGTAATTACAACGTTGTACATATTGTCCGAATTATCCTTATAGTTTACTGTGGCGCCGGCAGTTCCAATAAAATTAAGGGTTGCCAGTGTCCCTTCGCATACAGTACTGTTTGTGGCAGTAAACGAAGTCACATCCGGCATTGGGTATACGGTAATGGCAATACTCTCCCCGGTAATCGGCTGTGTCTGTCCGCAGGCAGCCACATTAATGCTTGTTAATGAATAAGTTGTTGTACCGCTCAGGGCCTGCGTAATGTATCCTAAACCGGTTGTCGCGTCTAGATTAACTGATCCTCCACCGGCTGTACCTCCGGTATAGTTAACTACTCCGCCCGGCGTACCATTGATTTCTATACTCACAGTCTCCCCTTCACAGATATCAGTATCTGATGGGCCTGTGATAGTTGCTGTCGGTGAACCTACCGTAATATTAATAAACGACCCGGCAGTACCTGCTGCTACAGTCTGCGTACATGGCGGAGTGGTTCCTCCTGCTACCTCAACAATCTGGTAGGAAACTGCGGTAGTCAATGCAGGTGTATTAAACTCATAAGGCGACGGATCAGGTATTGTAATGATAGTTTCGGTGGTTCCATCGGTATATTTTACTGATGTTCCCGGTGTTCCTGAAATAGTAACACTGGCCGAATCTCCTGTACATACATTATTAGGCCCTGAAATCACAGCCGTCGGGATCGGGTGCACCACCAACGTCGTCGAGCTTGGCTCCGAAGACTCCGTCCCTACGGTCGCCACAACGCTGTAGACATAACTCCCTGCAGTTGTCGGCGCAGTAAGCAAGTCCAGTTGAGGCACGGTAGTCATCCCAATCACACCACTGGCATCAGACCAGGTGTAGGTTACACCAGGCTGGTTCACCGCAGAAGTTTGTAAATCAAATGTATCTCCGGCACATATTGCTGGTTCCGGAACGATAGTAGTGGCAAGACAGGCGCTTACATCAAAGGTCACCGGTTGGGACTCATACGCCGGACAGGCTCCCTCCGGAATTTTGTATTTAATAATGTATGATCCGGCTTGGCTATTAACAAGATCAATCTCACCGGTAAGAAAATCAATTCCCAAACCGGAAGGTGTGGCTTCATAATAGCCGCCTGAAGTGAATTCCTGACTTTGCGTTACACTAACCGTACCATTTCCGATACAGTGTGGTCCGGCAGGATAGGAAATTTCTCCTTTAGAGAACGTCCTTGAAAGCAAGATCGGTTTGATTAAGACGCAATCGCTTCCGCTTCCCTGATCGGCAATCCTTACGTAAATTGTTTTTGTCTCGCCTTCCGCCATCTCATCGTTGACGGTATAATTCAGATTTCCATAAAGGCTCAGGATATCATTCAGACCCTCGTCAATCGCATCCTGCTCATTCTCATAATAACTGATCGGATAAATTGCAGGATTGAAGTTATTCAGAATATAATTTGTTTGGTCTATATTAAAAACATAAGGTGGGTTTTGTGCACATATAGTGACGTCAAGAGGATCTCTTGTCGGAAGTGGATCAGTAAATTCCACCTCTATGTCGTCAGATTTTTCACAACCGGTCGCAAATTTAATCACTCCCGTATAGGTGCCTTCTTCCGTCGCTTCGTAAGCATACGAATTTGCACCGTCAATCTTTACACCATTCAACAACCAGGAATAGGTAGCATTAGGCAGTGGGTTTGCACCATACTTGAGTATTACCCCCTGACCGTCACAAACCGCATTGGCACCGGTAAAATTATTTAAACTGGAAAGCGGTCCGTCACCGGTAATCTCCGCTTCGAACTTAAAGCTGCCCGCCTCAATGAATACCGCAGAGATAAATTGGGAATCTATAGAGTTGGCAATAATCAACTGGATGGAATAATTGTGCCCAGGAATAACGGTCCCTTTAGCGGTAAGTAATTTGGTTTGCCCGTTAATAGATATTGGCGACTCTGAACCTGGCTTATCATTAGGGGACTGGGGGGTGTCAAAATTATATTTACCAAAAAAATCTGCATTCGACGCACCGCACTGTGTTGATGGCGTGTCCCTGTGCACATTGATTACGGTTACCGCAGTTTCTCCATCGGGCAAAACGGCCAGATTGACAGGGGGACTACCAGGCACATCCAGATCTTTCAGGATAAATGCG
>CALRKC020000321.1:0-3922 GCA_943367895.1 Erythrobacter sanguineus
GTCCCAGTCCGGCTGTTCCGACGTTGCAGCAACCAATCCGGCGTCGTTCCAGGCCTGCATTCCGGCAATTACGCCGTAAAGTATACCCGAGGAGTTAAAATTTTTCAATTCCAATTCGCTGAAATATTGTGAAATAGTATCTTCTTCCAGTTCCGGCTTTGCTGAAATCCTGCACGAAAACTGCAGTCTTTCCAGTTCCTGATCAAACCGTACCCCTGAAATGCCGTTCTTAATGGCTTCAGAAAAGGCTTTCAAACCTATTCCGTTTGGGGAAACGACACCCATTCCGGTAATGACAACTCTTTTCCTCATGCCTTTTCGCTGATTATCATGCCGGCAATACTGCCTTCACAAACTAGTTTATTTTCAGTGTTGAACATTTTTACCAGGCACTTTAATTTGTTAAACCGGAAGTATACTTTTTCAGACACTACCGTCACTTTCTCATCCGGTAAAACCGGAGTCATAAATTCAATATCAGTTGATGTTAAAGCAATTACATGTTTTTTACTAATCTGATCATTTAATAAATATAAGCCTAGGCATACCAGCCCGATCTGCGCCATGGTTTCCGTCAGGATGACACCCGGAACTACCGGATTGTCCTTAAAGTGTCCGCTGAAAAAATCATGATCGCTTGTAAAAGTATAATAGCCTTCTGCCTTCTGCTCATCAATATAGGTTAGCCCATCCACAAAAAGAAACGGCTTGGTGTAAGGCAACAGGGAAAGTACTGTTTCTTTTTTCATGGTTACCATCTTAACAACACACGTTGTGCGGTAAAACCAGGTCCAAAACTGAGCATTACGCCCGTTTCGCCTTTTTTCGGATTTCTGTCCATACATCGTTCCAAAACATATAAAACTGTTGCACTGGACATATTGCCGTACAATTTCAGCACTTCCCTGGTATCATCAATATTTTTACCTGAACCTGCAAACAAATCTTCTACCGTCTGCACTATTTTCTTGCCACCCGGATGAAAAATCAAATGGTCGATATCGCCAATGCGTAGGTTATTCTTAGCCAGGAACGGATGGATAATATCCGGGAAATGTGATGCAATCGTTTCAGGGACTTCGATGTCGAGTACCATCTTCAGACCCTGATTGGTCAGCTGAAATCCCATCATGTGCTCATTATCATAAAAGTGATACATTTCCTCATCAATAATTTCCGGCCCTGTATCACTCTCATCTGAAGACAACAGCACACAGGCGGCGCCGTCTCCGAAAATGGCTGCACTCACCACATTGGCCATTGAATAATCGTCGAGCTGGAAGGTGGCTGTAGGACTTTCGACGGCAATTACGGCAGCACGTTTCCCGGGATTCGACGCCAGAAAATTTTTCGCATAAATGATTCCTGAAATTCCCGCGACGCAGCCCATTTCCGTTACCGGCAGTCGCACGATGTCCTGACGCAGCTTCAGTCTGTTGATAAGATAGGCATCCAAAGAAGGAATCATAATGCCGGTGCAACTTACGGTAATGATATAATCCAGTTGTTCGGGATGCCAGCCTGCCTGCTGCAACGCTTTCGTCAGTACCTGCTCTCCCAATTCAACTACTTCCCTGCAGTAGATGTCATTTTTCTGTTCAAATGAAGTGGCTGTGAATACCTCGGCGGGCTCCATAATGGAATAACGGCGATCTACCCCCGCCCCTTCAAAAATCTTCTTTACTTTTTTAATAAAACGTTCGTCCTGACCGTGCAGCCATGCATCAAGGAATGGCAGGATTTCTTCGGTATTTTTATAATATTTTGGTAACTGCTTGGCCACCGTATTGATTCTTACGCTCATGTTTTTGAAATGATCCATTGGTAGCGGAATGCCCATTTCCAGCGGATACTGTATTTTTTAAGGTTTAATTTTTCGGAATAGGCAATCAGTTCTTTCTTTTTAAATCCGCGTAAAATAGAGACAAGTCCATCATCCTTTGACATTTTGTTCAGCCGAAAAACCAGACACACGATCTGGAATAACCGATATGCCAAGGCACTTCGCTCCAAATCGTTTATGATGATCCCAATATTGCTGGCATCATAGCACTTTTTGATAAGGATTAGGATTTGTTCGTCGGTGAAGTGATGCAAAGTCAGTGTACAAAGGATAATATCATAGTTGTTAATCGGATTTTCAAAAACATCCTCGCACGCATAAGTAATATTTGGATAATGGGTCGAGAGGCTCCTGGCATGCCCGATCGTAAAATCATTCGCATCAATCCCGACCAGTTGCAGGTTTAAGTCGTTTATCAGTCCGTAGTCGGCAATGCTGCGTAACATGGCGCCATTGCCACAGCCGATATCGCAAATACGGATGGGTTGTGATGCATCTAAATTACCGATAAGGCTGTCAATACCATTGAGGATCACTTTATTCCCGCCGAGCCATTGGTTAATACCGGCGATTTTGTCCAAGGCGTCGCGCAACGTCTCGCCTTCAAGGCTGAAGTCGTCCATTATTTCGGGAGCGTCAGACCGGTATCTGGTATTCAGGGCCATAAATTTATATTGTTAGCGGCTTGCCGTGTGTTTTGCGGACAATGAAGGGAAGCACTGTCGGGATCCAAAACGCAAACTGCATCAGCATAGTTGAAAGATACCTATTTTGAAGGACTTTTGCTAATGCTTTGCCCGTTTTTAATCGTTTCCTGAAATTTTTATTCCAGGCCGACGTATAATCGGCTTCCATTTCCTTGCGCGAATAATGGCTGTCGATACAAAATCGTGAGATGCACTCCGACGCAATCTTTGCACTGTGGATCGCCATCGCCATGCCATTGCCGCATAAGGGATGGATTAATCCGGCACTGTCACCGGCCATGAGCATATGGTTTTCGACACACGCTTTACGCTCAAATGAAATCTGGCTGATGGTCAGTGGCTTTTCAAAAACAGCTGTGGCATTTTCAAGAATCATTTTTAAAAGCGGGTTTTTATGCAACGCTTCTTTTTCGTGCTCTGAAATGCTTTTACTTTTTTTAAACGATTTATAGTCGGCAAGATAGCAAATGTTCAGGTCCCCGTTTTCCACCCGGGACACGCCACAATAGCCTCCTTTAAAATTGTATAATCCTACTATGTCATCGGGAAATGTGCCCTTGTAATGACTTTTGACCGCCAGCCAAGGCGATTTCTTAGTGACGAAATGGCGTTGCAGCTTTAGGTCTAATGATGACCGTTTTCCAAATGCACCAATTACAGCATCAGATGATAACGCCTGCCCATTGTCCAGCGATACCGTAAAAGTATCATCATTAAAAAGCACCTCTTCTACAGTTGCCGAAATCATCGAACAACCAAGCTCTTTTGCTTTTTGATACAGATAATGATCGAGTGTGTATCGGCTTATACCAAATCCGCCCAGCGGCAGCGTGCAGGAAATCATCCTGCCATTTGCTGTGGCAAACTGAAGTTTTGTGATTTTCGCTGGTGCTAAAGCGTCCATATCAACACCAAGCCATTCAAAATAAGGAAGGATTTCGTTTGAGATATACTCGCCGCAGACTTTATGCTTTGGGTATTCGTTTTTTTCAATCAGTGTTACCGGAATCCCTGATTTTGAAAGATGTATAGCTGCCGTGAGTCCGGCAAGACCGCCACCGATAATGAGTACATTTTTCATAGTAGCTAAATGTACGCAAATCTGCCTGATATTACTCCATTTCCCCGAGCTGTATGGACCAGATTTCTTTTTTCCTGCCACCGAAATCCTTTAGCTGTGGTACAAAGTAAATCTTCTGTGACACATCATTGACCATAATATTATTATCAACGGTGATTTCAAGCGTATAGATGTTCATCCAGGAATCATCAGAGAAATACGTGGACAAACGCTTCTTTTTAAGGCTGATTTTGAGCGGGCGTTTGAATTTATCCATCTTTGCCAGGAGGTTTTCCAGCGTAACCGGTGCTT
>CALRKC020000322.1:0-3905 GCA_943367895.1 Erythrobacter sanguineus
TGATTTAATATCGTGGTATTCTATCACTTTATTCACCATTTCTTCCGCTTCCGATACATTTTTCACCGGCATACGGCCGACAGCAATATCGAGCCCGCGTGACATCAAAGTAGACATATCACCTTCATTTTCATCCATCAACACAAAAAAATCATCCGAAATATAGGATCCCGACAGCGAAAAGCTGTTCAGCGCATGATAAATAGGTACAAGATTGGTGTTGTTTGGGATCCTGTCCTTAAAATCGAATGAAGCATCCCCGAAAAGATTCAGGTATTTGACCTTCCTGTTATCTGCGGAGGCATTATTGTAAACGTATTTGACAAAGTTTCGTATTGCTCCGATATCCTGTTTACCGGAAGAGAATTCGGGATAAATGCTCTCAACATTGACAACCTTCACGTTCATACCCTGAAAAGAACGGTGAAAATCAGCAAGTTTTTCCGCAACGTTGTTTAACGAGGAAGGTGTTATTATAAGGTAATCGATATCCTGAAATTGCCCCTGCCTGTTGTTAAAAACAGTTCCTTTCAAATCCTGATTGACCACCTTGGATTTCGATTCTTTTTTTGGCGTAAAATAGTCCTGCCTGTCGACTGCGATGTACTTGCGCACCTCACCCAGATCAGCCTGGAACGAAAAAGCCGCCTGATTGTCATTAATGACCGATGTTACATTATAAATATCGGTGATATCCCAAACCTGGGCAATGGTCGACGAATTGGTAAATCTGAAATCGCCCGCACCGGTCATGGTTGCTGCCGCATCATACTGAAAACGAAATTGCTTACCGTAACCCGTTAGATTTCGCTGCGCTTTGATATTAATATAGTCCAGGAACGCCTTTGCATTCGGAACTCCATTATTATTATAAGTCACTTTTACAGTTACGTCTTCGGCAGCCGCTGTAGTGGCAGTGAGCCCCTGGTTGTCGCCAAGATTATTCAAAACCACAACAGATGTGAACGGGATACTCCCAACGACACTTCCATTTACTGCAAACTCCATACTCGTCGCCGTATTCGCCACAGCGGCACCAGACACTTTTAAAGTCATTGTTGAAGCGGCGACAACATTCGGAAACTTGAAATCGAAACTGTATTCATTAGTGACACTAAAATCCTCTCCAAACCACTTCCGTCCCAAACGCGCAACATTCGTGTCATCAATTTCATGAAACTGGTAATCATCAAAAGTAGTTATGGGGACAGCCGTTCCGGTTACAGCCGGCATTGCAGTAATCCTTTTACCATTGCCTCCCTGAATAGTCACATAGTAATAAGACTTATCAGAATAAAGGTTGTTATTTGTCTCGTTTTCCGGACTCCAGTTATCGACGCCCTCTGCATAGAACAGAATATAGTCCTGATTATCGAACACACCATCGGCTTCCCCTTCAAAATAAATCGCATTTTCCGCAAGATCCGCCGGATAATCGACTGCATTTTTCATGGGGATCATGCGGCCACCATTCCCATAAATAGCAATCCTCCGGGGGTCGATATTATTAAGTTTCATCCCCAATCCCTGTAAGAAAGTCCTCGAAATACGATAAACACCTGATTTTTCCACATAAAAACGATACCAGTCGCCCGACGCCAGCACGGAATGCGAGCGCTCGTCAAAACCGTCACGTGCGAAGGCGCCGCCATTAACGCCGTGGCTTATATAATAGGTAAAGGATTTTACTCTTTTTAAGACGCCTTTGTCATTAATTATCGGCGATAAAACCAACGAAACGCTCAAAGCGTCGCGCGCCTTTACGTTATTGACGGTTACTTTCAACGAAAGCGGCAGGTTTTTTTGAGACAAAACCCCGAGCTGTGAGGTGGAAATGTTCTCGTAAACGACATTCGAAATCTGTACCGAATTTTCATCAACCGGAACACTTGTAGGCAGATTAGCCGTAAACAAAACCGTTTTTTCAACATCATCAAAATAAAATTTCTCCAATTGAAATTGCGGCAGCGAATAGCTTGAGACATCCGTCGAAACCCTAACATTATCTTTCCAGTTTAATGTAAATGAGCCGGTTATCTGCGCGTAAAACGCAAACGGAACACACAACAGCAGAGTAAGTACAGCTTTTTTCATCCAATGATAAACGTTTGGAAAGTATAAATATTACGAGCAGTAAAAATATTTATTTTAAGCCGTACGAGGGAATAATAATTGAAATAATTTTACGTTCTGTTTCTGAATCCGGCGAGACAAACCGGTTTTTTGTGATTATTTAAAAAAAGTTGTTGCAATCTAATGGTTAATTATTATATTGCGCCACGAAATTTTTACCTACTGAAAGTATGAAAGTAAACAAAATTATTGCTATTAAACTGATGCTGTCATTAGCATTGGTGTTTGGATTTGCCAGTTGCAGCAAAAGCTCCAGTTCAAAAAGCGGATCTGCAGCAACCGGATGGAAAATCAACGACAAGAAAGGTGGTTTCCAACTCAATACCAAATACAAAAAACAGGCTCCGGCTCCGGGACTTGTTTTGGTTGAAGGTGGTACATTTACCATGGGTAAAGTACAGGATGATATTATGCACGATTGGAATAACTCGCCAAATCAACAGCACGTACAGTCATTCTACATGGATGAGACAGAGGTAACAAATGCCATGTATGCGGAGTACCTTTTTTGGGTAAAAACGGTTTTCCCTCCGACAGAAGAGAATTACAAAAACATTTATGAAGGCGCGCTTCTTGATACATTAGTATGGAGAAACAGGCTGGGTTATAATGAAACTATGACCAATAATTACTTAAGACATCCTGCTTATGCTAATTATCCTGTAGTCGGTGTTAACTGGATTCAGGCTACTGAATTTGCAAAGTGGAGAACAGATCGTGTTAACGAGGCTATCCTTGAAAAGCAAGGTTACCTGAAAAAAGACGCAAAGATCAATGATGTAAGTGCAGAAGCAACTTTCAGTACTGAGACTTACCTTAATGCTCCTACCCAAACTTACGGCGGTAACGAGGACATCGTGCTAAAAGGAAAAAATGGTAAAGCCAAGCCAATCAAGACGAAAGGATCTAAAGGTCAGCCTGGGACTACCAAAGAACCAACAAACATTTACGCCCAAAGGAGTTCAGGACTTATCAACCCTGAGTACAGGCTTCCAACCGAAGCTGAGTGGGAATATGCCGCTGCATCTGATGTTGGAAACAGAGAATACAACAATTACAAAGGACAGAAAAAATATCCTTGGAAAGGACAATACACCCGTTCAGGAAAAAGACAGGTTAGAGGTGACCAATTGGCTAACTTCAAACAAGGAAAAGGAGATTACGGCGGAATTGCAGGATGGTCTGATGACGGCGCAGATATCACCAATGCTGTGAAATCTTATCCTCCAAACGATTTCGGACTATATGATATGGCAGGAAACGTGGCCGAATGGGTTGCTGACGTTTACCGTCCTATCGTAGATGATGAGGCCAATGACTTTAACTACTACAGAGGTAACGTGTACACCAAAAATAAAATTGGTGAAGATGGTAAAATAGAACTTGTAAAAAGTGACAATATTAAATATGATACCGTAAGCAACGGAAGAATCATGGCAAGGAATTTCCCGGGCCAGATTGCCCAGGTACCGGTTGATGAAAAAGAAACTTACTTAAGGCAAAACTTCTCTACAAGCGATAACAGGAACTATCGTGACGGAGATAAACAATCTACAAGGTATTTCGATTTTGGAGCCGAAGATGAATCTACTGACGCCAAAAAAGGAGCAGACACAAAGAGAATGTACGACTCCCCGATGAACAACGTGAGCACAGACAGTTTGGGCACCATGGTTCGTAAGTTTGACAAATCGAGCAAAAGGACTACTTTGGTAAATGACGATTCAAGGGTTTACAAAGGAGGATCCTGGAGAGACCGAGCTTACTGGCTG
>CALRKC020000323.1:0-3853 GCA_943367895.1 Erythrobacter sanguineus
AGACGGTACCAATGTTAATAAGAATCTACCAACGCAAATAGGTATTAGTAGTGATTGGCAAATTGCTGCTGGCGGAGATAATTATACAGTTGTAAGAAAAACGGATGGCTCGATTCGCCTATGGGGAAATAACGCTAGTGGGCAATTGGGTTATTTTACAACGCCAATAAATGCTGATTGGCAAATCATTACTTGTGGATCTACTCATAACCTTTTTATAAAAAATGATGGGTCGCTTTGGGTTTGGGGAAATAATCCGCAGGGTCAGTTAGGCAATGGCACCTATGCTACCACAGCGATACCCGTCAACATATCATGTCCGCTTAGTCTAGGAATTGATGGGTTTGAGGATTCGACTGGAATGACCGTTTACCCAAATCCTGTAAAAAATGGTTTTAAGATTACTAATGCAGAGAGAATCGTAATGATAAGGATTTATGATATAAAAGGAGCAGAGTTGATATCATTATCTGAAAATCTTAACGGGGTCATTGATGTTTCAAATTTGAAGCAAGGTATTTATTTGTTGAAAATGATGGATGATCAGGGTAACATGTCCAGCAAACGTTTGATTAAAGAATAAGGGATTAAAATTAAATCATGACTTTGTTAGATGATGATTTAAAATCTTCAATAAAATACAAATTATATGTCAGAATTAGAAGTCAAAAATTTAGAAGCAATCTTTGAAGCCCGCATTGCACGGGACGAAAAAATAGAACCGAAAGACTGGATGCCGGAGAAATACCGCAAGACACACATCCGCCAGATTTCCCAGCACGCACATTCCGAAATAGTCGGCATGCTGCCTGAAGGAAACTGGATTACACGCGCCCCTTCACTGAGAAGGAAAGTCGCTCTTCTTGCTAAAGTTCAGGATGAAGCGGGTCACGGCCTGTACTTGTACAGCGCCTGTGAAACACTCGGTGTTTCGCGCGAAGAACTTTATGATCAGTTACATTCCGGCGAAGCGAAATATTCGAGCATCTTTAATTATCCAACCGTCACCTGGGCCGATATGGGAGCCATAGGCTGGCTCGTTGATGGCGCGGCAATTATCAATCAGGTACCGCTTACGGCAACGTCTTACGGTCCTTATGCCCGCGCCATGGTGCGTGTCTGCAAGGAAGAAAGTTTCCACCAAAGACAGGGCTTCGAAATCATGATGACTTTGGCCAACGGTACGCCGGAGCAGAAAGCCATGGCACAGGACGCGCTAAACCGCTGGTGGTGGCCATCGATGATGATGCTCGGCCCTACAGATGCCGAGTCAGTCCACACCGAACAGTCCATGAAGTGGAAACTCAAAAGAAGAACCAATGATGAATTACGCCAGCAGTTTGTAGATCAAACCGTCCCACAGGCCGACCTGATCGGATTGACCATTCCTGATCCGGACCTGAAATGGAACGAGGAAACCAAACATTATGACTACGGTGATATGGATTGGGACGAATTCTGGCAGGTCGTAAAAGGCCACGGCCCATGCAACAAAGTCCGTATGGATGCCCGCCGCAACGCCTGGAACAAAGGCGAATGGGTACGCAATGCCGCGATGGCGTATGCAGAGAAACAAGAGCAATTGGAAACTGTATAATTGAGTTTACAGTTTGCGGTTTACAGTTCACAGCTGTTAACCGTTAACTGTAAACTGTAAACTAAAAACCATGAAAAACTGGCCACTATGGGAAGTATTTGTCCGCTCTAAAAACGGACTCGAACACCGCCACTGCGGAAGCCTCCACGCGAGCGATGCAACAATGGCTCTGGAAAACGCCCGCGACGTCTATACGCGCAGAATGGAAGGCGTCAGCATTTGGGTAGTGCCGTCAAGTGAAATCACGGCTTCAAATCCGGAAAACAACGGCGAATTTTTCGAACCTGCAAAAGATAAAGCTTACAGGCACCCGACGTTTTATGAACTGCCGGAAGAATTAAAGCATATGTAAAATAGGTACAAGGTTCAGGTTACAGGGAGCAATCAAAACCCTGAACCCTGAACCCTGAACCCTGAACCCAAAATTATGGATAACAAAGTCCAATACATCTACGGCATCGCAGACAACGCGCTCATCCTTGGCCAACGCCTCGGGGAGCTCTGTGGCCATGGCCCGAATCTCGAAGTCGATATTGCAATGACCAATATCGCACTCGATCTGCTCGGTCAGACACGCAGTTATTATCAGTATGCCGCACAAATTTCAGGTGGCGATGCGACCGAAGATACCATCGCATTCCTGCGCAACGAAAGGGAGTATAAGAATGTATTACTGGTCGAACAGCCCAATACTGATTTCGCCTATTCAATAGGAAGACAGTTTTTATACGACGCGTTCCACCTGTTGCTGTTGCAGGAATTGCAGCACAGCAAAGACGAAACGCTTTCTGCCATTGCCAGGAAAAGCATCAAGGAAGTCAGTTACCACTACCGTTTTTCATCGGATTGGGTGAAGAGGCTGGGCGATGGCACGGAAGAAAGCCACCAACGCATGCAAACCGCAATCAACGATTTGTGGACATTCACCGACGAGTTGTTCCACCAGACCGATGCCGACAAAGCCATGGTTTCCGAAGGAATCGGGGTAGACGTTACCGTGCTGAAGGAAGAATTCCTTGCCAGAATTACTCAAGTCCTGGAAGAAGCCACATTGCAGATCCCGGACATGAAATATTTCCAGAAAGGTGGCAAACAGGGCATTCACAGTGAGCATATGGGATACCTGCTCGCCGACTTGCAATACATGCAACGCACCTATCCGAATATGAACTGGTAGTTTTTTGAGGAGCTGTTTCCCGCTTTCCGCTGCAATCTTTTAGCGTCAGTTCGAGTGTGTTTGCAAAGCACGTATCGAGAACCGCTAAAAGGATTTCCGCTGCAATCGGGGCTAGGGGAGTCAACTAAAATGAAATATGTTCAAACATTTTCGAAAGGCTAAAAATCTAACAATCTAAAGCGCAGCGTGTCTAAAGCCGCAGGCGTGTCTGAAATGACAACAACACATCCAAATATCGACCCCAAACTTGCCCAGATACTCGAATCGGTTTCCGATCCCGAGATTCCGGTGCTGTCGATTATGGAAATGGGCGTCGTACGCTCCGCAGAAATGAAGGACGGAGTAGCAGAAATAAAAATCACGCCAACCTACAGCGGTTGTCCCGCCATGGATGTCATCGGTGACGACATAAGAAAAGCCCTGAGAGAGCAAGGCATCGAAAGTAAAGTGAGTCTTGTTTTGTCACCTGCCTGGACCACCGACTGGATTACGCCAAAAGGGAGAAAGGCTCTGGAGGACTACGGCATCGCCGCTCCGCTCGAACCGGAAGCCGATATCGAAGCCCTGCTCGGGAATAAAAAAATAGTGAAATGTCCGCAATGCGGCTCGCAAAATACAAAAATGATCAGCCAGTTCGGCTCCACGGCATGCAAGGCATTTTTCCAATGTCAGGACTGCCGGGAACCGTTTGATTACTTTAAATGTTTAAAATAGGTACCGGGTACAAGGTTCAGGGGTCGTCAAAAGTCCTGAACCCTGAACCCTGAACCCTGAACCCAATTAAAATGAATTCAATAGTACTGAAAATAGAAAACAACATCGGTTTTATCACACTAAACCGCCCGGAAGTATTCAACAGCTTCAACCGCGAAATGGCATTGGACATGCAGGCTGCACTTGATAAATGTCAGGACGATGACACTGTCCGTGCAATTGTAATTACCGGCTCGGGAAAAGCGTTTTGTGCCGGGCAGGATTTAAAAGAAGTCACCACGCCGGAATTGATGCCGGGTTTCCGCAAAATACTTGAAGAGCATTACAATCCCATTATAGAAAGAATACGAACTATTGAAAAACCT
>CALRKC020000324.1:0-3851 GCA_943367895.1 Erythrobacter sanguineus
CCGCAATGTGATGTAAGCCTTACGTATCATAAATTTAAAAATCAGTTGCGTTGCCACTATTGCGGACACCATATTGCCATGCCCGTCAACTGCCATCAGTGTGGAAGTGTTGATCTGACGACCAAAGGTTTTGGAACGGAACAGATTGAGCAGGAATTATCAACCTTGTTTCCAAATGCAAAAACGGCACGCATGGATCAGGACACCACGCGGGGCAAATACAGTTTTGAGAAGCTTATTGACAGCTTTAAGAACCGTGAAATTGACATTCTCGTGGGAACGCAGATGCTTGCCAAAGGGCTGGACTTTGATAATGTATCGCTGGTCGGGATCATGAATGCCGATAATATGCTGTATTATCCTGATTTCAGGGCATTCGAGCGCAGCTTCCAGATGATGGTTCAGGTATCAGGACGGTCGGGGCGTTCGCAAAAACGCGGTAAAGTGATTATCCAGACCTTCAATCCGATGCACAATACCATACAACAGGTGACGCGCAATGATTATGAAGGCATGTATAAGGAGCAATTGTATGAACGTCATATATACAAGTATCCGCCATACTATCGTTTGATACGTCTGACTTTAAAGCAACGCGACTACGAAAAGCTCAAATCCGGTTCACTATGGCTTTACGAAGTATTGAAGCAAAATCTCGATATTCCTGTATTGGGCCCCGAGGAACCGTCAATCAGCCGTATCAGGAATGAATACATCCGGACGATTATGATTAAAATACCACAGCAAAGGGCTTTGGGGAATACTAAGAAAATAATACGCAAGGTGCTCAACAGTTTCGAAACCATCGCGCACTACAGGAGTATTAAGGTAACCGTAAATGTCGACTTCTACTGAGCGACTTCGAGCGCTTTCTTAAGGTCTTCTTTTTTATTCCGGCTCAGTGGGATTTTCGTTGGTCCGATTTCAGCAAACTTACTGTTGAATTTATCCACCTTGTCGATATTCACGATATAAGACTTGTGTACGCGTACAAAGCGGTCTGCCGGTAAGTCGTTCTCAAAAGACTTCATTGTTGAAAGTACCAGATGGTTCTCGTCTTCGGTCACTACTTTTACATAATCACCATAGGCTTCAATCCATTTGATTTTGGAAGTAAAAATCTTAAGCTTTTTAAGTTTGCTCTTGATGAAGATGTGATCGCCTTCCTCATCGCTGGTTTCTTTCTGCATATTGTGCAGGTTGATGGCACGCTTTATGGCTGATTCGAAACGGACATTGGTAATGGGCTTCTGCAGATAATCCGTGGCGTCATAGTCGAAAGCCTTGACGGCATATTCCGGTTTGGAGGTAATGAAGATTACCTGTGGTTTGGTCTTTAAACCGTCCAGCAGGTCGAAACCGCTGACAATCGGCATTTCTACATCAAGGAAAAGCAGGTCAATAGCGTTGTAAGACATGAAATTCTTTGCCTCAAGAGCATTTGAAAACTCGCCGACTAAATTCAGGTTGATATGATTGCTGACCAGTTTTCCGACAATCATTCTTTGTATAGAGCTGTCATCTACAATTACACAATTCAACTTCATAAATCTCTGTTCTTAAATTTTGGGAATTTTAAAAGTATATCAAATTTTTTAAACAAACTAATTTTTACAGTCAAAAATTACCTTTCGTCGATAATAATGAAGATATACTTGTGCAATAAAATTAAATGATTACTTTTGCACCCAATTTAAAATAATTTTTTATGAATCATTATGAAACTGTTTTCATCTTAAATCCCGTTTTATCTGAAGTTCAGGTAAAGGAAACAGTAAGCAAATTTGAAGATTTTCTTACGGCAAAAGGAGCTGAGATGGTATCTAAAGAGGATTGGGGCCTGAAAAAAATGGCTTACGAAATCCAGAACAAAAAAAGTGGTTTTTACCATTTATTTGAATTCAAAGTTGCCGGTGAGCACCTTATCGCTTTCGAAACTGAATTCAGACGTGACGAAAGAGTAATGCGTTTCTTAACCGTTACACTTGACAAGCACGCCATTTCATGGGCTGAGAGAAGAAGAGCAAAAATCAAAACAAAAGCATAATTATGTCTACTATAGAGCAATCAGCAAAAGGAAAAAAAGACGGGGATATCAGATATCTTACGCCTTTGAACATTGAAACCAATAAGACCAAGAAATATTGCCGTTTCAAGAAATCCGGAATCAAATATGTAGATTATAAAGATCCAGATTTCCTATTGAAATTCGTTAACGAGCAGGGAAAAATCCTTCCACGCCGTTTGACGGGAACTTCATTGAAATACCAAAGAAAAGTGTCTGTAGCTGTGAAAAGAGCACGTCACCTAGCTTTAATGCCATACGTGGCCGATTTATTGAAATAATTAAAAACGCAGTTGTTGGTTTCCGGCTAAACGGAACCTAACTTCTCTAATAAGGACAACAACATGGAAGTTATATTAAAAAAAGACGTTCAGAATTTAGGCTTTAAAGATGACGTAGTAACGGTAAAACCGGGCTACGGACGTAACTTTTTAATTCCACAGGGATTTGCTCAAATGGCAACGCCTTCTGCAAAAAAAGTATTGGCTGAAAACCTGAAACAAAGGGCACACAAAGAAGCTAAAATCGTTAACGACGCCAAAGCTTTGGCGGAAACCCTTAAATCACTGGATATCAAACTTTCTGCAAAAGCAGGTGGCGAGAAGCTTTTCGGATCGATTACAAATATCGACATCGCTGAGGCTTTGGCCAATGCAGGTCATGAAATCGACAGGAAATTCATCACCAGCGGTGTAGTAAAGCGTACAGGAAAATACAATGCTACCGTGCGTCTGCACAGGGATGTATTGGTTGACCTTCCTTACGAGATCGTAGCTGAGAAGTAAAAAAAGTGCATGAATGCCTAAGAGCATGAATGCCTGAAAATAGAATCCCGATGTATTTCGGGATTTTTTTTTGGACCTAATCCTGCTTTCCGCTGTAATCTTTTCACGGCCTTGCTGCACCGGCCATAAAAAGGATTTCCCATTCACCCGAGGCCAAAGGCCGAACTGACCGCAGTTAATCGGGCCTAGGGTCATATTCTAAATTCAATATTCCTTATTCGTTGTTCAAAATTTTTTAAATGTTGCGCAACGAATAACGAATTTTGAATAATGAAATTCGGCAAAATCGTAAATTTGAACCCTGAACCCTGAACCCTGAACCCTGAACCCTGAACCCTGATCCCTGATCCCTGAACCCTGAACCCTGAACCCTGAACCCATGAAATACACCCGCCTCACCAAAGAACAATTTGAAGAACTCCACCCGGAATTCGTAAATTTCCTCGCCACGCAATCCATCGACAAGGCCGAATGGGATAAGATAAAGGCCGAGAACCCGCAGGTCGCCGAGCAGGAACTCGATGTTTTCTCTGATCTGATCTGGGAAGGGGTCCTGACGCGTGCCGAATACCTCGAGCATTTTTCCAAAAACCACATTTTCCTTTTTCATTGCGGCGAAGCACAAATCAGGTCGATCGTGTTGAAGTCGCTCGAAAAAGAAATTGATTTCCTTACAAAAGAAGGGTTGCAATGGCTTGGAGACAATATGTTTACCGACCATCTGGAAATGAAAATCGGCACCAAAAATTTTGATGCCGATCGCAATGACTCTATTTTCAGCCTGATCAGGCAAGGCGCTTTCCTAAGCGACGGAGCGTTGTACAAGCAGATTATGTCGGTTATGAATTCTTAACGTCCAGCAATGCGCGATCAATGATCTTGATGCTGTCATTGATGAACTTGAATTTGTTTTCTACAGTCATATTGTAAGAAAGTACGGCTTTTATGAGCCATATTTCATCAATATCTTCCGCTTTCATGTTGACATTATTAAAAAACGT
>CALRKC020000325.1:0-3848 GCA_943367895.1 Erythrobacter sanguineus
TGATGGCGCCGCCGGTACCAACCAATCCCGCCGAGAATCCCGATAAGCTTCCCCCGATGATGGAGTTGACTTTGTTGGGGGCAACTACCAACGTTTTCCGGATCAGGAATAGTGCGCTGAAACCAATTAAGAAAACGGCCAGTACAACTTCGAGTATGCCTTCATTCAAAAATGTGGTCAGGTAACTCCCCAGTATTACAAATACAACGGAAGGGGCACCAATATATAACAAAAGCTTTTTGTTAAGACCTTCCCTGAACAGCATCAGTTTACTCACATTGCTTGCCAGGTGCAGTAAGGCCGTCAATCCCAGTACCGAATAAAAGTCGAGATAGAAGTTGCCAAGTGGTACGAAAAAAACCGATGAGCCGAACCCGCCGACAGTCCCCAGGATTTCGGCAATCAATGCCAGTAACAGAAAAATGGGGTTTACTTTCATTTGTATACTACTTGCAGTTCGGTGCCGCCATAACGAACAGATTTAGTCCTGAAGGGGAAACATGGGCGATGTTCAATGAAAGTCCGCGCAGGATAAACAGCACGCCAATCACTACCATTGTATAGGGGATGACCTTCCGGATCTTATTGCGAACACGGAGCGTGGCCCATTTTTGGACGTAGATCACCATGCTCATTAATGGCACAGTGCCAATACCAAAGAGTGCCATATAAACAGTGCCATACAAAACCTGTTGCGTTGCCAATGCCCCAAAAAGGGCAGCATACACCATTGCGCACGGCAGCAGGCCATTCAGGATACCCACCATATACAGTGAGCTGAACGATGGATTACCCAAATGCAGTCCCATTAGCGTTTTTGTTTTTGCGACTATCCTGAACACCGGTCCCGACAAATTATATTTTGAAAAAATCCGTTCCGGCAGGACAGCGATCAATATCATTATTATGCCGGCAATAATCGACAGCCGTTGTTGTATTCCCGCTAGGTACAGGCCACGGCCCAAAAGTCCGAAAAGCAGTCCCAATAGCGAATAACTGCTTATCCGACCGAGATGATACGCCATTATCTGTATCGCTTTTTTCTCGGGATGATGATGGTCTACGCGCAGCATCATCGCGATGGGGCCGCACATGGCGATGCAGTGCAGGCTGCTGACGAGACCGAGAAGCATTGCTGATAACATTTGGCGTTATTGTAAATAGATTTCTTTTTTGATCACGTATTCCTTGCCATCACAAGTCCAGGAAAGCGTTGTGTCCCAAAGGCCGCCTGCCAGGTCATTTACAGGTACGAGCATTGACCTGCCGGAAAGTTTGAGCAAGAGGTTAAAATCCAGCTTTTTGGCAGACGGCCGGTAAAAGGACACTTTCCCGGATAAATTTTCAGTATTGACAGACTCCGGAAATGTGATCAGGATCCCTTCAGCTGTACTCTCGATTACAGGTTTTTCTGATAAGTTACCAGCATTAGCCAGCCTGTCCATTTCTTCACTGTAACGTGCATCATGCTTATAATATTCCTCTACGACCAATTCGTTGTCATATTTCGAATTCGACTGTACTTCAAAAACAAAGTACAGGATAAATGTCATGAAGAGTGCAAAAGCAATGACAATCGATGTTCCCCAGTTTATTTTCATGTTTTTTATTATTTAGTTGAATGTGCGCGGTCCGAGGAAATTAGTATGCGTCGTTTCCAGAAGCCTTTTTCCATCATACACGCCGATTTCAAGTTTTGTCTTGTCGCCCTTCAGCATACGCTGATTGATTTCTATAAAGATCGTGCCCTGGGCTATTCCCTGTGCAGGCACATTGGTCAGCGTATTTCCTACAGGAATGATTTTGCCCTGATGGGAAATTAAACCGATGCGGATGTTGTTGTAATCTCTTGCCGTCTTGTTTACAATCCGGAATGTATAGACATTACTTATATTTTCTCCTTTATGTTGGAACAACTGCCCCGGCACACGCAATAACGTGGCTTCAACCTCGCTTCGCAGAAACAGCAATCCGGTCAGTACGCCGATGAGGATCGCCAGCACTGCGGTATAGCTTTTCATCCGGGTAGTAAAACGGAATGCTGCCTTTTTTTCTATTTCATCTTCGGAAGCATAACGGATCAGTCCTTTCGGGAGACCCACACCTTCCATGATGGTATCACACTCATCGATGCAGGCGGTGCAATTGATGCATTCGAGCTGCGTGCCGTTCCGGATATCAATTCCGGTTGGGCAGACGTGTACACATTGAAGGCAATCGATACAGTCACCTTTGCCCAACGCTTGTCTGTCTTCTTTTTTGTTGAATTTGGCACGACCGGTTTCTTTTTCGCCACGAACAAAATCGTATGCCACATTAATCGACTTGTTGTCCAGCAACACACCCTGTAATCTTCCGTATGGACATACGATTAAACAAACCTGTTCCCGAAACCAAATGAAGACGAAATAGAAAACGCAGGTGAATACCAGTAACGCAATGAAATTACCCGATTGTTGCATCGGACCTTCTTCAACCATCAGCCACAAACGGTCGCTACCGATAATATAGGCCAGGAATACCTTGGCGATGAAAAACGAAATCAGGAAAAAGACGGTCCATTTGAGCAGCCTTTTCCGGATTTTTTCAGCATTCCATTCCTGCTTGTTCAGCCTCATTTGGGCACCGCGGTCACCATCAATCCAATATTCAATCCTTCGGAACACCATTTCCATAAAAATGGTCTGGGGGCAAATCCATCCGCAAAAAAGGCGCCCGAACACCACCGTAAACAGGACTACGAAAACAACGCCCGTAATCATGATGATTACGAATAGATAAAAATCCTGTGGCCAGAATACGGACCCGAAGATATTGAAACGCCTTTCCAGTACATTGAACATCATGAACTGGTTGCCATTTACTTTAATAAAAGGATTGGCAATTAATATGAGGAGCAACACATAGCTTACATATTTTCGGTAGTCGTAAAACTTTCCTTTTGGCTTTTTTGGGAAAATGAATTTCCTTTTCCCCTGTTCATCCAATGTACCGATTTGATCTCTGAAGCCTTCGTCTCCTAAATGATTTTGCATCTGCAGTATTATTTAACCGCAGCCAATGTCTTGTCTGCTTCTTTTGCTTCGTTTTTTGCCGGTTCGGTCCACAAGTCGCCCTCAGCGGCTTTCGGATCTTTTGGATTGCTTCCGTGTAATGACAGGATATAGCTGGCCACATATTGTATTTCGGTAGGTTTCAAGGTACCCCTCCAGGCGACCATTCCTTTTCCGTCCCGACCTCCGTTGGTAATCGTATGGAACAGGTTTTTGACATCGCCACCGAAAATCCAGTGATCGTCAGTAAGGTTTGGCCCGATCTGGCCGCCGCCGTCTGCCCGGTGACAGGCAGCGCAATTGGCGTCAAATATTGTTTTTCCCTTTGCGAGTGATGGGGCATCAGTAAGTTTGGTGACACTTTTTTCGTCCATCATATCGGGCGCATGTTTTTTATATTCGGCAATTTCGATGCGTGCCTGCGCCATTTCTTTCCTGAATTCTGTTTCCTGGTCGTCGCCACCCATGAGTTCATATCGGACCAGGTAAATCGCCCCGAAAATAATCCCGCCATAGAAAAGGTAGAGCCACCATGGCGGCAGCCTGTTGTCCAGTTCGCGGATACCGTCATAATTGTGGTCCAGTAACAGCAGTGCATTGTTTTCAACCGGCTCTGAGCGGGTAAGGCGCTTCATCAGGTTCTTGTACCATTTTCTATCGTGTAATGGCACAGATTTATGTTCCGTGATTTCTTTTCGTTTTTCCTCAGGTGTTAATTGATAAATCAGATTATTTACAGCACTTCCGACATACTCGAACGCTATCTGAATTAAGAGGAAGACAAACAACACGAGT
>CALRKC020000326.1:0-3828 GCA_943367895.1 Erythrobacter sanguineus
TCCGTTGGTCAATACTACCTTTATACCAATTGCTGCGCTTTGCGAAGGAAGCACCCCTCCGGCATTGCCAACCGTTTCAACTAATGGTGTATCGGGAACATGGAGTCCTGCTGTGATAAATACCGGGATTACGGGAATGTCAACCTATCTGTTTACCCCCGACGCAGGGCAATGTGGTAGTAACTTTAGCATGGACGTAACAGTTATACCGATTACAACTCCAACTTTTGAAACCATCAGCCCGATCTGTGAAGGCTCGGTGCCCCCGATCCTTCCACAGGTATCGCAGAATGGTATTACAGGAACCTGGACACCGGCTGTCATCGACAATACCGCTAACGGGATTTATGTATTCATCCCGACTGCGGGACAATGTGCAACTTCTAAAACAATATTGGTTATTGTAAATAATAAGCTGCTGCCTTACTTTGATCCGATTGCTCCCGTATGTCCAGGAAGTATTCCGCCGGTGCTGCCATTGGTTTCTCCAAATGGTGTCAACGGTACCTGGAATCCTGCTATCGTGGATACGACACAAACGACTTTATATACTTTTACACCCAATGCAGGTGAATGTGCTGTCGGTACAACAATTTATGTAAACGTTGCCCCTTTGGTTACCCCTGTATTTGATCCGATTGGACCCTATTGTTCCGGTTTTGCAATCCCTGAATTACCAGCAATGTCCAGCAATGGCGTTGAAGGGGTGTGGAGTCCAGCTACTGTTACCGGCAGCGGAACCTATACTTTTACACCTCAAAGCCAGTGTGGCCCTGCAGTTACCTTGGATATCGCAGTCAATGCATCACCTGAAGACCTTGATCTTACCACAATCAATCCGCAGGGCGATTCTGCTACAGGAGCTGTACAAATTGACGGCGTAACCGGTGGGACCGCACCTTATCAGTATAGCATTGATGGTGGCGTTTTTGTAACAGAGACCATTTTCCGTAATCTTGCGACGGGAGACCATACCGTCACTGTAAAGGACGGTAATGGTTGTGAATACAGTAAGAGCGTGACTCTTGTAAGCGGCTGTGTGATGCCGAAAGGTTTCTCTCCGAACAATGACGGTAAAAATGACACTTACAAGGTAATAGGATGCGATATTGTAAAACTCGAGCTGTTCAACCGCTGGGGCACGAAAGTAAACTCGTTTAAGCATTATAATGATACCTGGAATGGTGACGATGACAGGGGTGAAGAACTGCCGGACGGAACGTATTTCTATGTAGCCGATATGATTGACGGTACGACCAAAACCGGATGGATTTACCTGAATAGGTAGTCTTTAAATTTCAATAGAAAAATCCCAAACTCCACTCCGACTGGAATTTGGGATTTTTATTTACAGTAACTTATTTTTTTAATCAAATGTCATCACGAACGTGGAACAAACTACATCCCGGTAAATGCTTTGGGCCTTTCTATTCGACGATCGCCCATTCTCCATCCTCATAAATGTTTTCCGGAATACAAACTATGTACACATTGGCAAACATCTTTTAAATACACTACAAATCGCCTGCTTACCAACTATTCGGTGATTGGTTACCTGATTCTTGACCGCATCTTTTGCCTATATATCTGAAACATTGCCTGCTTCAGAGTGTGTAAATGCTCCAATGATAGCTGCAGTCTCTCTCGGGACATTTGATATGTCTATCGATTATTTGAAAAGTTAGTGAGACATTACTGCTTATAAAAGTTTCTTAGTTTTAGAACTACATATAAAACAAGACCAAAACAATAAGACATTCAAAATCAAACCCGTTAAAATGAAATTCTTAAAAACAATGCTATATTTGGAATTTAATTATTAAAACATGATGCGAAAACTACTTCCACCGCTGACCTTACTTTTGTTTTTTGTCACATTTAATGCTTATCCGCAGTGTGATGCTGCTGACAAATGCAATTATAAATTTAATCTTAAATCTAGTGTAACTTCAGGATGGTCCGGAGCAGTAATCCAGGTAAAGCAGGACAATACGGTAATGGCATCGCTGACATTAACATCTGCCTCATCAACGGTCACTGTAGCATTATGCAAAGACATTCCCTTTAGCCTGTATTGGAGTACCGCAGGAATTAATCCCCCGGCTGTTTCCCTGAATGTTGAAACCTCGTTTGGAGATATCATTTACAGTAAGCCTTTTAACACCGGCCAGCCTTTTGATACGCTGTATACCGGCATCGTAAATTGCGCGCCGCCTTCCTGCATCAAACCATCAGCACTTGCGACTGTGAGTACCACAACAACGACAGCAACATTAAGCTGGACACAGTCTGCGGATACGCCGGCAACACAATGGGAAGTATATGTCGTTCCCGGAAGCCAGGATGCACCGGACCCTACTGCGCCGGTAAATGGCGTAGCACCATATCATATCACCGATTCCAATCCTTGCACGATTACAGGTCTTACACCTGCCACATATTATAAATTTTATGTAAGGGCTCTGTGTTCGGATAGTGATAAAAGTGCCTGGTCCTATTTAAACCCTGCTTATTTTAATACGAAACCGGTCAATGATGATTGTGCCGATGCGATTACCGTAATCCATACTCCGGGTGCTACGCCATTGCCTTCAGAAACCATCCATGGTGATACCAGAGGAGCCACAGCCTCCCCGATACCAGGCCTCACAGGTGAATATTGTTCTCCTGCCAATAAGGACATTTGGTATCGATTTACGGCAACTTCCTCAAAAGCAGTGATACAATTAATACCTGTTGGGGACAATAATTTGTATGCAACATTAATGTCAGGAAGTTGTGGTAACCTGACCAAAATCAAGTGTTTTAACCAGGACGGTTCAAGGATTACAATTGAGAATTTGGCTACAGGCCAAACTTATTATATTCGAGTCTATGCTGAAACATTAAATACAGCTATTGCATTTACAATGAGCATCAGCTCATCCCCTTCTAACGATGATGTCGTAAATGCCATACCAGTAGCAGTAAGCCCGGATTTTGCGTGCACAACTGAAATCAGCGGTAATACGCTTGGAGCCACCGCCTCATTTGCAACTATGATTTGTAATGAGAATGGATACGACGATGTATGGTATTCTTTCGTTGCAACGGGTCCCGTGCAGATTATAACGGCAACGAAGATTGATTACGATAGTCCGTATGGCCCTCTCAGAACCAGTTTATTTTCAGGCACTCCCGCTGCCCTAACTGTGGTCCAGTGCCTTGGAAGCAGTCAGATAGCAACAGGCTTGACCACTGGTCAGACATATTATTTACGGATATCCGGTATAAGATCCCGGTTTACTTTATGTATTAAAGCACCTCCACCACTCCCTACAAATGATGAATGCGCTACGGCCATCCCACTTACCGTAAATACCGGTAGCGTTTGTGATAGCAGCGGATACGGCACTTTGTATGGTGCTACAGCTTCAGGAGGCAGTACGACCTGCACCGGCGGCCCTGATGATGACATATGGTTTAGTTTTATGGCAACGTCCACTACCCATATTATCGATATTTTTAGCATCCTTCGTGCAGACAATAATGAATCAAAAATCGCCATTTATACCGGAAACTGCGGTAGTCTGGTTCAAGTGGGCTGTGATAGCGGCATGAACAGTAATTATATTGTAGGGCAGACTTACTATATCAGGGTATATAGTGCTGGGTCAGTGAATGCCTTCTACACTTTTGAACTTTGTGTAAAGGAGGTTTCGACGTGTGAAAATGCTTTGCCTTTTTGCGGGTCATCTCCTCAGGAGCCTTATATTTTCAGGAATGCTTTTGACGGACCGGCAAATCCTTTAGATGTGGCGTGCCTTGGTAGTATTCCTAACGCTGTTT
>CALRKC020000327.1:0-3824 GCA_943367895.1 Erythrobacter sanguineus
AAAAAATTAGATCATGAGAAAATTACTATTTGCATTGTGCTTATTCACCAGTTCCCTATTGATGTCTCAGGAAAAAGCCGTAACCACTGAAGAGGAATACAACTACCTAACAAAAGGCTACGCAGAGCAGCTTGAAAAAGGCGGTGACATGAAGGCCGACTATGAACTGACAAAAATTAACCAGGTAAAGAGCGGTGACTACTCATTCGAATTCTACATCCTGAAGCAAAAATCAATCAGCCTTAGCAAGGCGCTATTGATAATCGCCCGGAAGGACAAGGAAAAGAATGATAAAGTAAGATACCTATGTTTGCCATTCAATAACAGTGAATTATTTAAAAAGTACTATAAAGATAAAGAGGGTTTAGGTATCACCATTGGGACACTTCTAGACGCATCACTAGATCAGATGTTGTCAATGTCTCTCGAAAAAATATCTAATCGGTGCAAATAGCATTAATCTAACTGTACCAACTGACGCGCTTATTTTATCAAAGGCCTGTACATATTAAATTGCGCAGGCCTTGATTTTTTTTAACTGTACTCGAGACATAAATTTTAATGATTTGTTTATAATTTTCTGTAAACAAAATTAAATTGTAAACAAAATCATAAACAGACTTAAAAGCATTGTTTTCGGTCACTTTTTACGGTTGTTTATATTGTTTATAATTATTTTCAAAATAAAATAAATTAGGAGATATAAAGAGGAAAACGAAAAAACGCGGACGAGACAGGGGACGCTCATTCGGTGTTCCTACAGGTAGCTTACGTTCGGCCTGCTATCGCTGGCCGACTCGTAAACTACCTTTCGGAACGTTTTTTTTCACAACCCCTACGGGGTTGATAAGAATAAATCTAACAGTTTGCCGCGGGTTTCCTGTGTTGCACAGCGGTCAAATGGTAGTTTAATTAGGTTACAGGTCAAATTTTAATACGCTCTTTTACAGCATGTTATATATATAAAATTGCGGGATTTCAACTCCAGTCATCCCGACAAAAAGAGGAACAGTGTTCCTCTTTTTTTATTCCCCTTACTGCAGCGGCTCTTCATCGTTTACAAGAGCGCAAGTCTCAATGCAGATTACAACTGCTTCGGAGGGGTTGAAGCCGATTTTCAAACGGATTCAGCGGCCTTTTGCACAACAGGCAATCCAAGCCCGGACATTACTGAAAACCGGACTAAATCCTCTATAAGCCGTTCCAGTGCTTCGTACAGCAACCCGCTGATGATTAAGGGTTTTCCCTCAGAACAGGACCGATTTGCGATTGCAAATTCAGGGAAAACCCTTAATGATAATTAAAACAATCTCTTTAGATTTGTGAGGCTGATACTCCCTGATATCAGGTTAACGGGTATGTAAATCCGCTACAGCCCGGCAGTTGCGAAATGGGGTGGTGTAAAAACAATTAAAAAAATGAGGAAACTATGGAATTTATGTATGGTACTGTTGCTGCTTTCAGCGTGCAGTACTGAACAGGAGAGCATGCGGCAAAACCGGATTGGTGATGGTACGGTTACGCTCGAGGAATTTAAATTGGCCACGGGGATGAAAGATTTTGGTACTACAATCCGTATACCGAGAAGATCGGGAGGCGTAGCAGCAAGAGCTGCCTCGATGGAAGACTTTGTCATCGACACCGATTTCATCAGGAAGACTACCATCGACCTGAAAATCACTTACAGCTTTAGTATAGAACCCAAAGTGGTAAAGGACAAGGAATCGCTGTACAATCTGGTTGTGTACCACAGGGGCGAAAACTGGCAATACGTTATATTGGAAATGAAACCGGGTGCCGCCAAATTTCAGGCGCTTGTATTGGGACAGGAAATCAAGCTGGATGGCGAAATCCGCGAGATTTATCACACCGATGTTGCAAGAGGTGTGGACTGCGTGATGTTCAGTATAGAAAACCGGCATTGTACAATGGAGGCTCCGTGGTGTACGCCAACACATTGCGACGGCTGTAATTTGTGTGTAGATTATACGAATTTTAAGGTATGCCGTTATGATATGGAGGATTATAATTCTGCTACGCTTGTTGCCACGGATAACGATTACGGCAGTGGCGGGAGTAGCCAGGTTATACACCATGATTATGTGTTTACTCCGAATTTCGGGCAGGGGAACATACGGGCGATACGGGCGGAATGGGCGGCAAACTTCTATGATGTATTAGAACAGGAACAACAGGACTGGGCAGACCATCATGAAGATGCGTATTATCAAATTGTACAATATTATCTGGACCATTATAATACGGAGGAGGTGGGGTTTGCGATGGAGATGTTAGAGGAAATGATGGAAAATCCTAATTTATATCAGTCTATCAAACCTTTTTTGGTGGAAAAAAATATTGATGATTCAGAATTAGATCCCTGTACAAAAGCAATAGTCCAGCAGCTTTTGAATTCTCATGAAATTGCAGAAATTGTTCAAAGATTTAGGAATCCTGATCAACCTTTCTCTATTAAATTCACGCAGGAACATTTGCCTGTAAATTCCGACGGAACAATAAGACTTGGACAAACTTCACCTGTTAACGCCGAAAACAACTACTCAATTAAACTTAACAGCGTATATTTTAACGACACAGGTGCAACTAAACTGATCAAAGCACAAGTCATATTACATGAAATATTACATGCTTTAATTTTTAGTGTTATTGACAATTCACAGAACTTAAATAATCTGGATATTAATAACTTCGAATTAATTTGGAATACATTTGTTTCAAATGAGAGTAATGGGATAGCAACACCAGACCATCACTTATTTTTGGGCATGCATTATGTTGATGTTATGGCAAAAGCTCTACAGGAGTTTGATACAGGAATTGAAGTGCCTGAAAATGAAAGTCCGTCCCAAATATACACGGATTTGGCGTGGACTGGGTTAATTAAAGTTCCTTCTACGTCAGCTACTTCATTTGACAGTGTTATTAGCCCAGCAGATAAAGCAAGATTTTACGGACGATGGAATGCAGAATTAACACGCAACGAATTTAATGGAACGATACCTTCTTCGAATAACCCCTGTTAAGATTAAAATGAAAAAAATAATCTTCTTTTTTATATTTATTATCAGCGCCTGTTCTTCGTATAAAGAGGAAGTTGTAGTAGCAAATACTATTCTTCTTGATCCGAAATACCGCTCAAAAAATATTGATTTGATTTCAAAAGCCGAAAGCAAGAAAGACCACTTCCCTGAGTTGAAAATTTACTTGAAATATCTTGAAAATGCTATACATTATCGGAAATCTATCAATCCGGAATTCTATTTTGAGATAGGTTATGAAAATGCTTTTACACCCGCAGATATTAATTTTATATCTGATACTGAGAAACAAGATTTTTCGTGGAAGGGGAAAATATTGACTCCGGAAATCACATTGGTTGAACAACCTGTCTTTGAAACAGTTGAAAAAGAAAGAAAATTTATTGAAAATATGATTCTAAAAGATCATCCATTATGCTATATGTCAAAACCATATTTCAACAGATTTAAAAATAAGGCCATTATTTCATTCTATGCTCTTAATAATTATGTATCATACTTCCTGGTTAAAGAAAACAATTCCTGGAAAGTTATTGGTGTTTATCAATCCCAAATGTTATAAGATCGTCTTGTCCATCAACAGGGTACACTTTTGTGTAAATCAAGTCAATTCCTTAATACTAGCTGATAAAATACTGATCCATTGTAGTGATATCGAAAAAAGAATCAATAATCCGGATAGCGTGGATCATCAACGGGTTGACAGCACAGATTTGCACCGTAAATCCGCGCTATCGGGAATATAATACCAATAAGCACTCCCTG
>CALRKC020000328.1:0-3818 GCA_943367895.1 Erythrobacter sanguineus
GGCACTGTGGTGGATGGTGGTGTTTTGACCACTGATACGAACACAATTAACATCAGCAGATATGCCGCGGGGGTTTATATTTTGAAAGTTATTGATAGTAACGGCCGTTCTAAAGTGGCTAAGTTTGTGAAGGAGTAAGTTTAGGGATACAGAAAATAATGTTTTTTTTGATTGATTATAATAAAAATTCGCGCTTGCATTGTGCAATATGCGTGAAAATGCGCACGAAGTTCCCACGTGCCTCGGGATGACAAAATTGTGGGTAACCTACTTATTTTATATCAGTCTGTTGGACAAATCCAGCATTACCCCTTCACAAACCGCCCTACTTGCTCCCCCACCTTCAGAATATAAATCCCTGACGGCAAATCAGAAACATTAACCGTATCTACATTAATCTTCTCACAGCGCATCTGCCTTCCGGTCAAATCATATATTGATATCACTGCGTCAGCATCCAGACCTGTTTCATCAAAATTCAATAAGTCTTTTACAGGATTCGGATAAATCGACCAGGTATTTTTTGCGTATTCCCGAGTTACCAATGTGGCAAACTGAAACGTGGCACTTACGGGTAAATGATTCGAAGTAGTGTTTAGATAATTGTCAATATTCTGGTACATCGACACTTCCTGTACGACGCTGTTGGGGTTATAATAATCAAAAAGTTCATCGGAAATAATCATGTGCTCGATAATCGGGTGGGTTCCCCAGGTGGTGTTTGCATCAATGATGCTTTGGGTGGTACAGTGATAATGGCTTACATCGGCTACAAAATTCTGATAGGGTGAGATGGTACAGGCACAGGTATTGCTTGATGTCCCTATCAGATAATCATTGAAGTCTCCAATGACTATGAGCTTTTTTGTATTGTAATTTACGCCGTCAAGTATCGTTTTTAATGCTTCGGAAGCGCCCAGCCTGCGGGTATAGCTCATGGCATTGCCATCCTCTGCCTTGGCATGGATGTTGACAACGGACAGCGGAACGGTCGTATTGCCCGATACCACATTGATGTTATAAAGTGCAGGGTATCGCCCGCTGGCCCAATTGTAGTAATACGAATTCCCCTGTGACGGACTGCCACTGCTTAACTGTGCCGAGCTGACCAATTGCACTTTGGATTTCTTATAGATAATGCCTTGTCTTTGGTCGCAATCATCGGTGGGCGAAGGTACTATGCTTCCCTCCCATTCGTCACTTCCCAAAAGCGAGACGAGTGTTTCTATCGTGGGACTGTTGGGGTTGTTGGTGACTTCCTGTATGCAGTACAGATCCGCATTCATTGAAAGCATCGCGGCTACGGCATTGTTAATCTGAAGGTTTTCATCTGTAGGTCCGTATAAGGTACAGCCGAGCCATTCGATATTCCAGTTCACAATCCTGAAAAGCCCCGAATTAGGATTCGTTGCCTGTGGCTCACCCGTGACTTTTACATTCTTTATCTCCCAGGTGGCACTTTGGGCATTGCTGCTCTTATATCGGAAAGCGATCCGCGTGTTTTCTGATTTTACGGCGTCCGGAATGACGAGCACTCCTGAAGGGATAAACTGCCAGGCCATCACAATATTCTGATTCAGTCCCTGCAATGGCGTCCATGCCGTCGTAACCGGATCACCGGTAAATGCTGCCGTGGCGAAAACCTCATACCAGCCCTGTTCGACGCCTGCATTCATCACGGCAGCGTTGCCACGGGTATGGCTGAATGTGAGTACAACATTATCAGTCGCTGATAAATTCAATTCGGGACTTACCAGCCAATCCTCATTTTCATACGACTGCCCCGCGCTGTATCCGCTGCAAACGGCCCCATAGGCACTACTGTAGGACCAACCCTGTGTTCCGGTAACACTGACGGGGGTAAAGGTATTGAAACTTGCTTCCGTAAGCAGCGTCTCTTCCAGCAGGGTTGTCTGTGAAGAAAGCAGGTTGATATTAACACCAAAAAAAGTAAAGAGGACGATCAGTCTTATGTATTTTTGCATCGGATAGGGATCATGATGTTACGGCCTTGATGTCCGGACTGCCACATACGGATCCATCATTTGAAGCAAACATACAAATAAATCAGCTAAGCCCATCCAAACATGAATACCGTAAGCAGCCATGAAAAACAGGGAATACGCGATAGTCGACATTGAAACTACAGGTGGGAATGCCAGTGGCAGCCGTATTACCGAAATTGCCATCATCATCCATGATGGGACGCAGGTGATTGACCGCTTCGAAACACTGGTCAATCCGCAGAAGGACATACCACTACCGATTTTCGCACTGACAGGCATCAACAATGAGATGGTGCGCGATGCACCGATTTTTGATGCAATCTCCGAAAAAGTACTCGGGCTGCTCAGCGACCGGATCTTCGTTGCACACAACGTCAACTTTGATTATTCTTTTGTGAGGCACCAGCTCGAGCAGGCGGGATTCAAATGGACCGCAAAAAAGCTGTGTACCGTTCGTGCAGCCAGAAAAATCAGGCCGGGCTTAAGCTCATACAGCCTCGGAAACCTTTGCCGTACCCTCGATATCCCTTTACAGAACCAACACCGTGCCGGCGGTGACGCGGCTGCAACCGCCATTCTTTTCTCCCGATTGCTCGAATGGGACAATGAGGGTGAAATTGAAAAAATGATCCGAAAGAATGCCCAGGACCAACGCCTGCCGCCTAACCTTCCCCCGGCGGATTTCGAGCAACTGCCGGAAAAGCCGGGTGTATACTATTTTTACAACGAGACCGGCAAGGTCGTCTATGTCGGGAAAGCCATCAACCTTAAAAAGCGGGTGGCTTCCCATTTCAGCGGACACAGCGTAACACCCCAGCGGCAAAACTTCTTGCGCGACATACACGGCATCTCGTTTGAAATATGTGGCAACGAGTTGATGGCCCTGCTGCTCGAGTGCACTGAAATTAGGAAATTATGGCCCGCTTATAACCGCGCGCTGAAAAGCTTTGAAGCAAAGTACGGCCTCTATGAATATGAGGCGCGCAACGGCTACCGGTATTTCGCAGTCGGGAAAATAGGCAAATTTCAGAACTGCATTGAGTCGTTCAACAGCCTGCACGATGCCATAAGCTTACTGCAGGAACTGGCCGGGAAATTTGCCATCGACCAGCGCTTTTGTAAATACTGCGTTCCGGGAGAAGCGGAACACCGTCAAAACACCGATTTGAACAACCTGCCCGATACCAACCAACACAACGAGCAGATTGAGGCGGCAATAAATTATCTGGTAAAGAAGCGGCCAAGCTTTGTGATCATGGACAAAGGCCGGTCCACCGACGAGCGCAGCTGTATCCTCGTTGAAAATGGCCATTTCTATGGTATGGGCTATTTAGCAGCCGATGTTGGCATTACCGACCCTTCGGAAATCAGGGATTATGTTACCCAATACCGAAGCAATCATTACATGATGCAGTTGATTTACACTTATGCTGCAAAACATCCCGCTAAGGTGACCGGCTTGTAGTTTGATTATGGCGGCTACTGTCATGGCTTCCTGCGTCGCCATAACAGCACCGGGCTATACGCTCCAAGTCCTCGCTCTCCCGATAGCTATCGGGATCGCTGCGGGCTTTCCGCTGCTACCCCTGCCGCGGGTATCGTGTTCCGGCTGACCGATTCGTAATCAACATGCCGCAGTGCTTGCGTTGATCCGCTGCATCCAGTTGCCCGATGGCGCCATACCCCATAAAAAAACCGGGCACAACGCCCGGTTCCTTCTTTCAGATATATAGATCTTTTAACGTATTATTCCTTGATAAACTTAGCCTGGAACTCCTTCCCTGCCGAGCTTGCCCGAAGGATGTAAACCCC
>CALRKC020000329.1:0-3795 GCA_943367895.1 Erythrobacter sanguineus
TTGCAGGCAGATACCGTACTACAGAATCAATAGTAGGATTTTTACGCAGTAATTCTGCTTCTTTCAACGTAAGGTTTACAAAATTGTACGGTTCGTATTGTTCCTGTGCAAAAATTCCGGCTTTTTGTATGGCTGAGGCAGGAAGTCCACGCGGACCGGTATAGACCATGTTGTCTTTAGCGCCTGTAAGGTAAGGACGGATGATATTAAACTGTGCATCCGAGCTGATTTCCACTTTATAAGAACGTCTGTAATCATTCGCTCCCAAAGATTTCAGAAGTTCGCTGCTTACGCCCTCTTTTGCGGCATAAACACTGTGCAGGTATTGTACTTTGGCCCTGTCAGATAAAATCAGTTCTTTCCCATTTACATAAACAATACCATTTTTAGACTGGATGACGTCGCCGGGTGTTCCAACGCAGCGCTTTACATAGTTCGACTTTTTGTCAATTGGCTTATCCACCGCTTTACGGCCGCTCTTGTCGAAGAAGACATGAACGGTGTCCACAGGCCAGTTAAAAACCACGATATCATTTTTCTTTATCTTCTCAAAGCCGGGAAACCTGAAATAAGGCAGCTGTGGCCAGTTCAGGTACGACCTTTTCTTGATAACCGGCAGCGTATCATGAACCATCGGTGCCGCTACAGTCGTCATCGGGGTACGGGCACCATAATTTACCTTAGATACAAAAAGAAAATCACCAACCAGTAATGTGCGCTCCAGCGATGCTGTAGGGATTGTAAACGGCTGTATGAAGTAAGTATGGACTATCGTAGCAACTACAATAGCAAACAGCAATGAACTTACGGTATCGCCTGCCTTGGTCGCTGCAACGAGGCTTCTGTCCTCAATATGTTTAAGGTCCTGCGTGTAATTCAGGTAATGAGTGTAAAATCCAAGCGTGAAAAGCACCAATAAGGTGTCAACCGTTGAATTCTTTCCAAAACTCCTGATCGTTTCCACCCAAACAACCGGAAACATGATTAGGTTAACAATCGGAATAAAGAGCAATATCGTCCACCATTTCGGGCGGTTGATAATCTGCATCAGCACAATGGCATTGTATACCGGAACTGCCGCTTCCCAGGCTTTACGGCCGGCTTTTATATAGAGTCTCCAGGTTCCCGCGAAGTGGATAACCTGCAATAATAAAAAGAATACAAACCACTCTGCTATACTCATATCTTCTAACTTTAATTGTTAAGCTTTATCTCTAACCTTTCGGTAAATATTATTCTAAGTAGGTGTTTGGCATTGATTGTTACAATTCCAATACATCCTTTATTGTAAAAACTCCTGTTTTCCCGGAAATCCACTCGGCTGCGATTACGGCGCCCAATGCAAATCCCTCGCGGCTGTGCGCTGTATGCGTAATTTCAATCGAATCGATATCGGAATCATATTTCACTGTATGGGTTCCGGGTACGTTTTCCGTACGCAGGGCTTCGATCTCAATTTCGTTTGCTGCCGCGTCCGATAACGTCCAGTTTTCATAACCGGAATTTTCGATAATCCCTTTTGCCAGCGAAATGGCCGTACCACTCGGTTTGTCCAGTTTCTGTGTGTGGTGGATTTCCTGCATTGATGGTTTGTATTGGTCGAATTTCGCCATCATTTTTGCCAGGTAATCATTCAGTTCGAAAAACAGGTTCACACCCAGGCTGAAATTGGATCCATAAATAAACGCGCCTCTTTTTTGGTTGCACAGTGAAACCATATCGGCATACCGCTCCAGCCAGCCCGTAGTCCCTGAAACAACAGGAACACCGCTTTCCAAACAAGCCGAAATATTGGAAACGGCCGCATCCGGAACACTGAAATCGATAGCGACATCAGCATTTTCCAATCCTTCGAATGAATCGGCACTGCTTTTGCGTAAGACAATTTCATGCCCGCGTTCCAAAGCGATCCTTTCAATCACTTTGCCCATTTTGCCATATCCCAGAAGTGCTATTTTCATCAGAACCTGTAATTGAGTGAAAGCCCGACATTATGCCTGTAATTGATATCCGTCGGATAATAATCCGGGCGCAATGTTAAGTTGTCGTTGACATTAAACTGAAGTAAATGCGCGTCTACATTGGCATCGACAATATTGAGCACATAAATCCCGACCGTAATCAGGAAAGACAAATCGCGGTTCCGCTGGAAGACTTTCTGGCCATTGATTAATGTTGCCGTGCTGTACTGCCCGTCAAATTCGTCTTTCCCGCCGGCAAGCCTGATTTTATAGGCGTCGCGGAAACGGTGGTATTTCTTGTTGTTGTCTGCAAAAATATAGATCCCGGTTCCCAATGCACCGTAAACAATAGGAATCTTCCAGTAGCGCTTATTATAGGCCTGCCCCAGTCCGGGTAGTATGGCCGAATAAAATGCTGCCTTTGAAGGGGCAAGCGGATTGATCGGTTTACGTTTTACCGTATCAGAAGATGTAATTAAAATGTCATTTTGCTTTTTTTGTGCAGACAAAATAAAGCTGGACAGCAGGCAAAATGACAATATGGAAATCCTCCTGAGCACTAATTTTTCAGTAATTTTAGGATGCGGTTGAAATCTTCTTCGGAATGGAATGGAATCGTGATTTTCCCTTTCCCGTTTCCTGCGATTTTTACCTCGGCTTTGGTGCCAAAATAATTGTTGATGGCTTTTTGCTGCTCATCATCGACGTTAAATGCCGTTCCCTTCGCTTTTGCTGCCGGCTTCGGCTTTAGGCTTTCCTGATAGTTTTTTACCAAAGTTTCCGTTTCGCGTACCGATAAATTCTGGCTCACGATTTTCTGGTAAATATCAGTCTGCACGTCAAGATCTTCAACATTGATAATCGCCCGCCCGTGTCCCATACTGATAAATCCATCGCGGATTCCGGTCTGGATAATCGGGTCAAGTTTCAGCAAACGCAGGTAATTGGCGATTGTAGAACGCTTTTTTCCGACACGGTCACTCATTTGTTCCTGTGTGAGCTGAATTTCGTCAATCAGCCTTTGATAAGACAAGGCGATCTCAATCGGGTCAAGATCATGACGCTGGATATTTTCTACCAGTGCCATCACCAATGATTCATTATCGTTCGCGATTCGGATATAAGCCGGAACCACAGCCAGTCCGGCAATTTTCGACGCCCTTAAACGGCGTTCCCCCGAAATCAGCTGGTATTTGTTAAAGTCTAATTTACGTACGGTAATCGGCTGGATAACACCCAGTTCCTTAATCGAAGTGGCCAGTTCCTGTAATGATTCCTCATTGAAGTTACTACGCGGCTGGAACGGATTGATCTCAATTGCATCCAATTCCAGTTCGATGATATTGCCGACAACCTTGTCCGCGTTCTTATCGTCAACCGATTTAATATCGTTATCAGGATCCTTAAGCAATGCCGATAATCCCCTTCCCAGTGCCTGTTTTTTTATTGCTTTGGTCATGATTAGCTGTTTTTCTTGATGATTTCCTGCGCCAGGTGCAGGTAATTCGTCGCACCCTTACTTGTCGCATCATAGTTGATGATGCTTTCCCCAAAACTCGGTGCCTCACTCAGTTTTACATTCCGCTGTATCACGGTATTGAAAACCATATCGCTGAAATGCTTCTGTACTTCCTCAACCACCTGATTTGATAGGCGCAGGCGCGAGTCAAACATGGTCAGCAGCAATCCTTCAATATCAAGTGATGGATTGTGGATTTTCTGTACGCTCTTAATGGTGTTAAGCAATTTGCCCAATCCCTCCAAAGCGAAATATTCACACTGGATCGGAATTACGACAGAGTCCGCCGCGGTAAGTGCGTTCAGTGTCAATAAG
>CALRKC020000330.1:0-3788 GCA_943367895.1 Erythrobacter sanguineus
ACCATCGATAATCAACAACTTCACACCATTTTCCGATATAGATCGATGTGAACTTAAGTCATCAGAAACAATGTAAGACATGCCTTTGGTAAGTGTATACTGCTGTCCATTTTCAAGTTCGCTGATAAAACTCCCTTCGAGGCAATGCACAATATGTCCTTTTTGACACCAGTGATCTGCAAAATAATTTTCAGAATATTCCACAATCCGCATCCTGATGTTGTCAAACTGAAGCGTCTGCCAGTATGCCGTTCCGGTAATGCCTTTGTGTTCCGTTTTTTCAACTTTTGACCAATCGATATTGTTCAGTGGAATAGTATTCATGCGTTTCTAATGTTTATGGGATATGAAGTTATGAAAAACAAAGCAGAAGTCCTATATTTACCTTATTACTAAACCATTCATTATGAAAAAATACTTACTTCTTTTTGCGGTCTTTGGATTATTATACTCCTGTAAAAAAGAGAAAGCCGGGGATACCAACCTGCAGAAAACTGTCCAAACCTATCTTGATGGCTACAATAAGGAATACCAAAGGCTGAATGTACTTGTCAACGAGACTTCATGGCAAATGCAGATCCATATTGTCGAAGGCGATTCGACCAATGCTGTAGCAAACAACAAAGCAATGGAGCAATTTGCCAAATACACGGGAAGTTCTGAGAATATAAATATGGCAAAGAAATTCCTAAAAGAGCAGGACCAGCTTACCGAACTACAGGTAAAACAGCTTAAGGGTATTTTATACAAAGCCGCCAATAATCCCGAGACCCTTAAAAATGTTGTAACCGCGCGCATTAAGGCAGAGACAAAACAAACGGAAAACCTGTTCGGGTTTGATTTTAAGATTGATGGTAAATCCGTTTCCACAAATGATATTGATGCCATACTTTCTGACGAAACCAATCTTGCCAAAAGGCGAAAAGCCTGGGAAGCCAGTAAGGAAGTAGGGAAGGGGCTGAAAACCGGTTTGTTAAAATTGCGCGATCTGCGGAATGAAACCGTACAGGGGCTTGGCTACAAGGATTTTTTCGAATACCAGGTTTCTGATTATGGCATGACTACAGACGAAATGCTGGGGATGCTGAAGCAATTCAATAAAGATTTATATCCATTGTTCCGTGAACTGCATACGTTTGCGCGTTACGAATACGCTAAGAAGTATGGCGTCAAAGAAGTCCCTGACATGCTTCCGGCAGACTGGCTCCCGAACCGTTGGGGGCAGGACTGGAGTAGCCTTGTTGATGTAAAAGGCATCGACCTTAACGGAGCATTGAAACCGAAAGGAGCTGAGTGGATTGTAAAACAAGGGGAACGTTTTTATGTAAGCATTGGCTTTCCGGAACTGCCTAAGAGCTTTTGGGAAAAATCAGATTTGTATCCTGCCCCGGCCGGTGCCAATTATAAAAAGAACAACCATGCTTCGGCCTGGCACATGGATTTAGATAAGGATGTACGTTCACTGATGAGCGTAGAACCCAACAGCGAATGGTATGAAACTTCACATCATGAGTTAGGACATATCTATTATTACATTTCATATAGTACGCCTGAGGTTCCGTATTTGTTGCGTGAAGGAGCAAACCGCGCTTATCATGAGGCTTTGGGAAGCCTGATGGGCATGGCAGCCATGCAAAAGCCATTCATGGAAAACCTCAACCTGATCCCTAAGGGGACGCAGTCTGACGAAATGCAAACCTTGTTAAAGGAAGCACTGAATTACGTAGTTTTTATCCCGTTCAGTACGGGAACCATGAGCATGTTTGAACATGACCTGTATGCGAACAACCTTCCGGCGGACCAGTTTAATAAACGCTGGTGGGAACTTGCGGCACAGTACCAGGGCATTGTACCTCCGACTGTACGTGGCGAGGCATTCTGTGATGCGGCGACCAAAACCCATATCAATGATGATGCAGCACAGTATTATGATTACGCACTTTCTTACATCCTGCTGTTCCAGATCCATGACCATATTGCGAAAAAAATCCTCCGGCAGGATCCGCATGCCACGAATTACTACGGTAACAAGGAGGTGGGTAAATTCATCCATGAGATCATGAAATCGGGTGCCACGGGCGACTGGCGTAAATTGTTGCGTGAAAAAACCGGCAGTGATTTAAGTGCCAAAGCGATGCTCGAGTATTTTAATCCGTTGATGGATTATTTGAAAGACGCGAATAAGGGGAGGAAATATACGATGCCGGCTTTGAAATAATCTTTATACACTTTTAAACAGAAAAGCATCCCGTTGAGGATGCTCTTTTGTTTATAGTTTGATAAGTTTTTGTACATCGGACAGGATTCCATTTTCGATCTTCAGGAAATAAGTCCCGTTAGCGAGCGCCGAAATGTCAATCGGTGTCCCTGGTTTTACATGATCACTTTTTTTGACCATGATGCCTGTTACTGAAACAATAGTCAGGCTGAACTCTTCTAAACTGTTTTTGTTTTCTATCTGCACAGTATTTGCGGCTGGATTTGGATAAATCATGAATTTTTCGGAATTATTTTCTGCAATGCCCATCTGGATTTCGATGTCGCAGTTACTTCCTGTATGGACAGCCACATTACCAAAGGCATTATAAAAATTGCCGGGGATAATGCTGTCTTGTTCACCGTCATCGACACAGACACTTTGCAAAGAAGGGAGATTTTCGAAAAGCAGGGAGAACCAAAGCATATTTTCGTCATTATATGACAGTACATTGTTCCTTATATTAACGGAAGTAAGGTTAGGATTGTTTTTACAGGACAATTGCATAACAGCGGTATGGCTGCAGTCAATGCTGTTGACCAATGTATTATTTATGCGCAAATACTGCAAATTGGATAGTTCCGAAAGATTTATCGCTGTTAAAGGGTTGTCCCCTACATCAAGATAATTTAACATAGTTACAGGAGAAAGGTCTATTGATGAGAGAAGATTGTTACTTATGCTAATATCGTTCAATTGATTTATACCACTGAGATCAAGACTGGCAATTGAATTATTCGAAGCTTCTAAGCCAGTCAGATTTTCCAGCCCGGCAACATTTAATTGTGATAATTGATTGTTGTTACAGATCAATAATTCGAGTTCAGAAAGCATTGTGACATCAATTATTGGGAATTCATTGTATGCAAGCCATAGTTTCTTTACCGATGGTATTGAGGCAAAGGATAAAGTGCTTAATTGATTTTCCTGAGCATATAAAATCTCAAGATTATCAACGCCGGTTAAGTCTAATAAAGAAAGATTATTACTTTGACACTGGACTTCCTTCAATTGGCTCAGCCCATTGATATGAAGGCTGCTTATCTGATTATTAGCACAGTTAAGATATTCCAATGAAGCAAGCATCGAAATATCAAGCGAACCGATGGAATTTCCGAAACAGTTCAGGTTTTTAAGATTCGTGAAATACTGTATACCCTCCATCGAAATGATGTTATTTGTTTCCTCGATAGAATTGCTGTAAAGATTTAGTCCCGTTACCAGTAACGCTTCACTGACCTGTATCTCACCGTCATTGTTAGTATCAGCATCAGCGCCGTAATTGTCACCATCAGTATTAACTGCAGTTGTACCATAATGTAACAGCGCTGCCTTAAAATTAGGATCAGGTATATTGATTGTCTGTGCAAACCCGCCAGCCGTAATTAAAAAGATAAGGAATAAGTATTTTTGTTTCATAAAATGGATTTTATAATGTAAATATAAATAAATTCAATGTAAGTCGATTACAATCAGGCAGTTTAGTGTTAATAAAAATTCTCATGGTGTCCATTGATGGATTATTTGAAAG
>CALRKC020000331.1:0-3788 GCA_943367895.1 Erythrobacter sanguineus
ATTCGCCGTTTGTAAGCGCATAATGGCTGCCACAATCAGAACAGGCAAAACTTTTTACATCAAATGACAAATTAACTGCTGTGGTAACACCGCATTTTTTACAGTTCTCAACCATTTATCTGTTTATTTGAAAATTGTTAATGATATCAGCCTCAAAATATCCAATGAAAGCTTCAGAAATTGCCTTCACTTTTTCTGAATTGTCCTGCATATAATTACACAGGTAGACGTCCAGCGTCAACTGCATGAATTCAGGCCAGGTATGGATACAAATGTGTGATTCCTTTAAGCAAAAGGCAAGCGTGAAGCTCCTATTCTCAAAATCATGCACTGCGAGGCCAACCTGTTCCAGGTCAAATCGGGTAAGCAACTGTTGCGTAAATTCAATAAATTTGTTACTTTCAGTAAGTTTCTCTGAAACCGAAACACGAAGCGTAAGCAATTGATGAAGTCCTGGGGAATATTGGGAAGTATCCATTGAATTGTTTTGACTTTGGTTATACGGACACTGTTTCCATTTGTTACAAAACTGTTAAAAAAACCAGAGCGAACTGACATCCGTAAATAGTTAAAAGCACAAACCCATGAAAGTAATACACGCATTAGCCAAAATAGCCGTTTGTTTACTGGTCTTTTCCTGCAGCAGCAATGATGACGGCGCCGGCACGACTAACAACCCCGTCCCGACAAATCCGACAAATCCTCAAAACCGTCAGATAAAGTACCTTGCCCTGGGTGACAGCTATACGATCGGCCAAAGTGTCTGCGAAACCTGTCGATTCCCTGAGCAATTAAAGACTGCTCTTGCCGGTGAAATTGATGCGGACTACACTTTGAAAATCATCGCGCAGACAGGATGGACAACAACCAACCTCAAAAACGCGATCACGACCCAGAACCCTGCCAACGATTATGATCTGGTGACTCTTCTTATCGGTGTAAACAATCAGTACCAGGCAAGACCTTTCGAATTATACGAGCAGGAATTTCCGGAATTGGTGAATACGGCCATCATGAAGGCAAAAGGGAATAAACAACATGTCATAATCGTTTCAATACCCGACTATGCCTATACGCCTTTTGGACAAAGCTCCTCCGACCCGGGGCAGATTTCGCATGAAATTGATCGTTACAATAATTTTGCCGCTACCTATGCTGCGACAAACGGAATTCCTTTTGTGGACATTACGGATATAACCCGGGAAGGCATCTTCAATCCCGCCCTGGTAGCGTCAGACGGATTGCATCCTTCGCAGCTGGCCTATGCGAAATTCGTAGAAAGGCTGCTGCCGAAAGCAACGCTGGCTTTACAGTAACCTCATTCTACCGCAGAAAAATTCGTTTTCGCCTATATTATTTTTGACGGAAAAAAAACCGTCCTATGTTTGCCGTGTAATCAGTTCCACAATGAACTGGTAGTATCAGGCAATAAGAATTTTATAGTAGTTTGTTTATATTTAGAAAACCCTTTGTATCCCCTTTCCGAGGGTTTTTCTTTTTTTTTCGCGTTCCCGTACGCAATCGATTGCACTGTTCCTGTCGAATTTTCAAACCTGTTTTAACCGCTTAAAAAAACGGCTTAACCTATTTTTTTCATCTTAAGTTTCGGAAACCGATAAGTTTGCGTCAGAATCCAAAATTAATAACCATGAAGTTTAATACGCTTAAAACCATGCTGGCCGCGCTGCTTTTCATCGGTGCGGGCAGTTACGCACAGAAAACCACGTCCGCCTTTGGAGAACGGATGAGAATGATGTCAAAAAAAGCACCCAGCGGCCACATCAGATGCGTGACCAATGAATATGAAGCCGAATTACAGGAAAAGTACCCGAATCGCCCGACAAGAGCTGAGTTTGAAGCCTGGCTTGCCAAAAAAATAGATGAGGAGAAGGTAAACCGCCGTGGCACCACTGCGTCACCTGCAATTGTAGTAACGATACCCGTAGTGGTTCATGTCATCCACAATGGAGACGCTTTAGGTGTAAACGAAAACATCACAGATGCCCAGGTGATTTCCCAGATTACAGTATTGAATCAGGATTACCGGAAAATGCTGGGAACACCCGGTTACAATTCCAATACTGTAGGGGCTGATGTTGAAATTGAATTCTGTCTTGCCCAAAGAACTCCCGACGGACAGGCAACCAATGGTATTGAGCACATTAACCTTGGTGTGGCCAGCTGGAACGAAAGTCAGGTGGAAGGCACGCTAAAACCACAAACACAATGGGATCCAACACAATATTTTAATATATGGGTATGCAATTTCGGTGGTGATCTCGCAGACGTATTGGGCTATGCGCAATTCCCAAGTACCTCCGGACTTGGCGGGATGGCTGCAAATGGTGGCGATGCTGATACGGATGGCGTAATCATCGGGTATAAGTACTTCGGCTCATCGACGCTGTATCCGTCGGGGAACTACGAGGCGCCCTATGACCAGGGCCGTACGGCAACCCATGAAATAGGGCATTGCTTCGGATTGATACACATTTGGGGAGACAATTCATCCTGTACGGTAAATGCAACCGACAGCAATAAAGATTATTGTCCCGATACACCGGCTGCGAGTACCGAACACTATGGCTGTACCGCAGACAATTCCTGTACCGCCGCTGCCGGAAACGATATGATTGAAAATTATATGGACTACAGTGATGATGCCTGTATGAATATCTTCACCCAAAACCAGAAAACAAGAATATTAACGGTGTTACAAAACTCGATCCGAAGGGCTACGCTTGTCACTTCATCAGGCTGTACGCCGGTGCAGACTTATGGACTTGACGGAAAATTAGATATCGTAGACCTCAATGTTGATTGCGGAACAAGCTTCAGCCCTGCCGTCACGCTAACGAACAAGGGACTGACCGCCTTATCAACTGCGACGATTACTTACAATATTGACGGCACAAATCCGCAGACTTACAGTTGGTCCGGAATGTTACTCGAAGGCGAATCGGAAACGATTAACCTGAACCCGATCAGCGCCACAGCGGGAACCCACGTTTTCAATTCAGCAGTAACGAACATCAACGGCAGTGCCGATGAAAATACTGCCAATGACAGTTCTTCCCAGACTTTTACAATTGCTGAAAGCTACGCTACAACCAATGTTTTGCTGACTTTGCAGCGAGACCAATATGGTTCTGAAACCACGTGGCTTTTTACGAACAGCGCGGGAACCGTATTGTACAGCGGCGGCCCCTACACAGACACTAACACGCTTCCGGCTGTACTGACCCAGACGTTTACGGTTACTTCGGGCGAGTGCTATACTTTCACTATCAACGATGAATACGGCGACGGTATCTGCTGTACCTACGGCAACGGTTATTATAACCTTAAAACTGCGGACAATACAATCATTGTTTCGGGGACTAACTTTGGAAGTACCGCCGCCAAAACATTTGGTGTAAGCACTTTGGGTCTTGATGATGTAAACAGTAACCTGAACCAAATCGTGCTGTATCCGAATCCTGTTCAGGAAACGCTTAACATCGGGATACAAAACGAATCCGCATTGCCTGATACCTTCACGATTTACAACAGCATCGGACAGCTGATCCAAACGGTTAAGGTAAACTCCGTGACCAGCCTCAACGTGAATACCTCAGCCTTAAGCAGCGGAGTTTACTTCGTGAAAATCACAAAAGACAATGCTTCCAGGACATTGCGGTTCGTCAAAAATTAAGCAACCTGATTTCTTTTAACAACAAAGCCCGGTAATTCCGGGCTTTTAATTTTTTAATCGATATACTTTTTAGTATTCCGGTGCAAGTTCCAAT
>CALRKC020000332.1:0-3775 GCA_943367895.1 Erythrobacter sanguineus
CAGGTACAATCCTCGCGCCCGATTTACAATTCGACCTACTCGTCCCCGGTCTTTAATTTTAACGATAAGGATTTCAACTTCCGGTATGTAGAATTTGAAAACCTGTATTTTAATCCCAATAGCTTTGATTCAAACCTGATTTCAGTAATGGCTTTTTATGCCAATATGATTATCGGAATGGACGCAGATACTTATTCTCCTATGGGAGGGACCGACTACTTTTCGACCGCACAGGCTATTGTGAATACCGCGCAGCAAAGTGGTTACAAGGGCTGGAGCCAGCAGGACGGAAACCAGAACCGTTTTTCGCTGATCAATGATCTGCTCTCGAATACTTTCGATCCGATCCGGGAAGCGATGTATGATTACCACCTGGGTGCGTTGGATACTTTTGGTGAAAATACAAAAGCAGGTAAAGAGAAAGTAAAGACCGCCCTGATGTCATTACAAAAGATATACGATCTTAGGCCGAATGCTTTTTTAACACGGGTATTTTTCGATGCCAAGTCTGATGAAATCGTCTCCATTTTCTCAGCGGGTCCTTCAATCACTGTTTCAGACCTCACTGATATACTTAACAAGCTTTCTCCGATGAATGCCAGCAAATGGTCATCCATTAAATTTTAGCGTATCGAATCAGTTGTTTTTTGACGGGCGAATGCTTAATATTGTAACCCAATTAAAAACACAAAATGCTCGTTTCGCTTTCCATTCGGAATTTTGCCTTAATTGAAAAATTATCCATCGATTTTTCCGGTGGATTTTCTGTTATTACCGGCGAGACCGGTGCAGGGAAATCTATTTTACTGGGTGCACTCGGTCTGGTTTTAGGAAAACGTGCCGATCTTAGCTCACTGCGAAAGAAAGAAGAGAAGTGTGTGGTAGAGGCGCATTTTAATCTGGCTGCCTATGGTTTGCAGTCATTTTTTGATCAAAATGATTTGGATTACGAAGATATCACCATACTGAGGCGCGAGATACTGCCAACGGGTAAATCACGGGCCTTTGTTAATGACAGCCCGGTGAACCTGCCCGAATTGCAGGAGTTGGGAAATTTCCTGATCGACATTCATTCGCAGCACCAGACACAGGAACTTTCTGACGAGCAGATTCAGTTCAGGATCATCGATGCGATTGCGGGAAATACCGAATTAACGGTTGAATTCGGTCAGCTTCTGAAAGATTATAAAAGTAAGAAGCAACAGCTGGCTGTACTGGAGACACAACTGCGCGAAGTCAATAAAGAACAGGATTATAATGCTTTCCTGCTGGAGGAGCTTTCATCCATTATATTAAAGCCCGGCTTACAGCAGGAACTTGAAAGTTTATATGAGCAGCTAAGCAATGTAGAGCACATTAAGGAGTCGTTCTCCAAAGCGCTCTCCCTGGCAGACAATGAACAATTCGGAGTCATTCCGAACCTAAAGGAAATTAAGGCGTCGCTACAGAAAATTGCAGGGGTTTCGAAAGATTATGAAGCGCTTTCCGAAAGGATCAACAGTGCACTTATCGAGATTGATGATGTGGTTTCAGACATCAATAGATATGTGGAAAAGCTCGTGGATGACCCGGCACAGCGCGAGGACGTGGGGCAGCAATTGCAGGCAATTTACAATCTGCAGAAAAAACACCAGGTGGCTACGGTGGAGGAATTGATTGCAATTCGGGAAAGTCTGCAAAATAAGGTAATGGCTGCCGATCATTTGGAATCGGGTATTGCCGAATTGCAATTGCAAATTGAAAAGGACGCTGAAAATCTGGATTTGAAGGCAGCTGTAATACATCAGCACAGGGCCGGTGCCATACCGGTTTTGTCAGGGCAGTTATCAAACATATTGGCGCAGCTTGGCATGCCGGATGCGCGTTTCGATATGCAGTTGACGGCATCGGCAAACTATTTTGCAAATGGAAAAGATGAACTGCAGTTTTTATTTTCGGCAAATAAAGGTTCGAATTTCGGACTGCTTAAAAAAGTCGCCTCAGGAGGGGAGATGTCCAGGATTATGCTGGCGGTGAAAGCAATATTGGCAAAATGCTCAAAATTGCCAACCATTATCTTTGACGAGATTGATACCGGGGTTTCGGGGGAAATCGCCAACAAGATGGGTGAAATCATGAAAGCGATGAGCGCGGATATGCAGGTTTTTGCCATTACGCATTTACCTCAGATTGCCGCGAAAGGCGATGAGCATTTTAAGGTGTTTAAATCGGTGGCTGATGAGCAGACCCAATCTGACTTAAAGCAGCTTTCAAAAGAGGAAAGGATTGCCGAAATTGCCGAGATGCTTTCAGGTAAGGATATTTCTGAGTCGGCGTTGATGCACGCCAAAGCGTTGTTGGGCTGACTTTAGGCAATTTTACACGGGACTGCGCGAGGGATCGCAGCGGTATCCTTTTTATTTGCCTTTGCCCATTTCCTGTGGGTTTACAGATTCTCATGGCAAATAAAAAGATTTAGCGGAGAGCCCGACCCGCAGCTTGCGGAGGGTCGCGCCGGAATCAATAGGCAGTATCGGGATTTTTTGCTAACTTCGTGCTGTCAAAACGAAAAACAATAACTGAAAATTATAGGAATTTATGGTAATAGAGCCAAGAATGCGCGGATTTATCTGCCTTACGGCACACCCGGACGGTTGTGCGAAGAGTGTAAAAAATCAAATTGACTATGTGAAATCAAAAGGTACTGTTGACGGAGCCAAAAAAGTACTGGTAATCGGGGCTTCTACCGGATTTGGATTGGCATCAAGGATAACGAGTGCATTTGGTTCCGGGGCAGCAACCATAGGTGTATTTTTTGAGAAGCCGCCGGTTGAGGGAAAAACTGCGTCTCCGGGTTGGTATAATTCAGCTGCGTTTGAGAACGAAGCCCATGCCGCCGGATTGTACGCCAAAAGTATTAACGGAGATGCTTTTTCAGATGAAGTAAAGCGGCAGACCATGGATATGATCAAAGCGGATTTGGGTCAGGTTGACCTGGTGATTTACAGTTTGGCGTCTCCGGTGCGTACCGATCCTAAAACGGGCGTGCTGCATCGTTCCACACTGAAGCCAATCGGCAAAACTTTTACGAATAAAACCGTTGATTTCCACACCGGGAATGTAACGCAGGTAAGTATAGAACCGGCCAATCAGGAAGAAATCGACAATACTGTGAAAGTTATGGGAGGTGAAGACTGGGCCATGTGGATTGATGCATTGAAGGGTGAGGGGCTTTTGGCGGAAGGGGCGATGACGATAGCGTATTCCTATATAGGCCCTGCTGTTACCGAAGCGGTCTACAGGAAAGGAACTATCGGGCAGGCGAAAGACCACCTCGAGGCCACGGCATTTTCGATTACAGACAGTTTGAAAGATATAGGCGGAAAAGCCTATGTTTCGGTCAATAAGGCATTGGTAACGCAGGCCAGTTCGGCGATTCCTGTGATTCCACTGTATATTTCGCTTTTATATAAGATCATGAAGGAGAAGGGAATTCATGAAGGTTGTATCGAACAGATAGAGCGATTGTTCCGTGACAGATTGTATGCTGACGGAGGAATTCCCGTTGATGATAAGGGCAGGATCAGGATTGATGATTGGGAAATGCGTGACGATGTCCAGGAAAGGGTGGCCGCACTTTGGGAAGAATCGACAACGGAAACGCTTCCGGGAATTGGCGATTTGGCTGGATACCGAAATGATTTCCTGAATTTATTCGGTTTTGAATTTGCGGGAGTCGACTATAAGGCTGAAGCAAATGAAATGGTACATGTTCCCAGCATAAATTCTTAAAAGG
>CALRKC020000333.1:0-3759 GCA_943367895.1 Erythrobacter sanguineus
CCAATTCAGTCATTTCGGGCACAACATACACTACTCCTGCAATTACGCGTTGCGCGAGCGGCAACTCCTGTACCACTTCGATCTGGAAAAATTTCACGACTACGGCCAACCTGGGTTCACGTACCAGTTTTAAAATCAGGCTCACCAACACCTCTCCTGGTGGATTTGGTAACGATTTAGCCATGGACGATATCGTCATATCACAGAAATATTGTGATCTTGAAGGTGATGGCGATGCAGACATTTTTGACCTTGATGACGACAATGATGGTGTTCCCGATATAGTTGAAGCGGGTTACGGCACGTACAGTAGCGGAAAAAGTACAATGGATACAAGCAACTCCTCAAAATGGGTTGACGCGAATGCGAATGGCCTTAACGATCTGGTAGTTACCACTCCACTTGATTCCGACGGCGACTTGATTTATGATTTCATGGACCTGGACAGCGACAACGACGGTATTTTCGATATCGATGAAGCGCAAAAGGATACATTCTATACCGGAGGCGCAAATGCCAAATACAATGGAGATGCCGATATTAATGGTGATGGTGTCGATGATAGCGGCGCTGATACCGACGGTGATGGAATTCAAGACTTAAATGATGAAGACCCAACTGTTTTTGGAACCGGCGTTAGTGATTCATCAAAAAGAAAAGCTTTCCCAACGGATACCGATAGTGACGGCACGGCAGACTACAGAGATTTAAGATCGAATGGTTCAAGTTATGACATTGCTTCAACTTTATATGCCTCATTTGACGCTAATAATGACGGGAAAGTTGACGGCACTACCGATGTCGATAAAGATGGTATCAGGGATGCAATTGACAGCAACACTTCTACGACAAACGGTGAAGGTTACGGATCCCCAAGAAATTTTACCGACAAGAAGCTCCTGATTGATTTTGATGGAAGAAATGACTATGGCGAAGGACCTGCCTTGATTAGTAACCTTTCAAGCGCAACAATAATGGGATGGATTAAGCTAGACGAGTATTATTCCGGCAATAGTGTTGTTTTTGGAAACTCGAATTTATACTTGAGCATCGGGAATAATAAAAAATTGTCCGCCTCAACTCCAAATGTTAGCACGACCTTCAACTCAACTGCCCTTGATTTAAAAAGGTGGTATCATGTTGCAGCCTCATACAGCGCTTCAGGAAATCTTTTACTTTACTTAAATGGAAAATTGGTCTCGAGCGCAGCAGCCTCGGGCACGCTTGCAGCGACAACGTCAAAGTTCACTATCGCAAAAACGCCGGGTGCGCTTACCAATTTCTTCAAAGGATATATCGATGAAGTCCGTGTTTTCAATACACAGTTGTCGGCAGATCAAATACAAAAAATGGTGTATCAGGAAATACAGGCTAGCAGCACCAAAATAAGGGGTACCGTACTTTCAAAAGACATCGAATCAACCACCTGGGCAAGCCTTATTGGCTACTTCAGGATGGATGATTATAAAAATGATGTAATTGACGACTATACCATTGCGGGTACAGACGATGATAAATCCAATGCCGCTTTTACAAGGATTTATAATGTCAAGTATCTTAAAACACAAAATGCACCATTGCCTTTCAAAACAAGACAAGCAGGAATATTGGACAGCACTGCACTTAATGATACCGATAATTTCATTTACGCCACCGACGTAACTGCAAACGATTACTCTATCATAAAGGTCCAACACGATGTTACCTTATCCAATAATTTAACTGGGATAGGCCTGATAGTGGATTCGGGCAAAAAAATAACCGTAAATAATAACAATAAGATAGAGAATTCCTGGTACCTCGATTTGCAGGGTACTATCGATTTAGTAGACAAATCACAATTGGTACAAGGTGCATCAAGCGACCTTGCCCCAACAACTACCGGAAAAATTGAACGTGACCAACAGGGAACGAAAATCAAATACAACTACAACTATTGGAGTTCTCCTGTAAGCACCATTGCCAACAGCAGTGTAAATAATGGTTACACCGTTGCAGGTGTAATGAAAGATGGTAACAGCGGAAGCCCTGTTGATATGTTATGGACGTCTTCAGATGATGCTGCCGGAGGATCTCCTGTTACGCTAAGCAGCAACTGGATTTATAAATACCAAAATCTCACCAACGCCTATGCAAGCTGGTCTTATGTTGGCGAGACAGGAAGTTTAGCAGCTGGTCAGGGCTACACACTGAAGGGATCAAATACTGGCTCCTCGGCACAAAATTATATTTTTGTTGGAAAACCAAATAACGGGACGATTACATCTCCTATTTCCGCCAGTAACCTAAACCTTTCCGGAAATCCATACCCAAGTGCACTGAGCGCAAGTGAGTTTATCAAAGACAACCTACCTGCCTCGAGCCCTTCGGCAAATCCCGGAACAAGCGGCGCTTTAACAGGATCCCTATATTTTTGGCAACATTCCCCTACCAATAACTCACACATCTACGCAAGCTATGTCGGCGGTTACGGTGTATATAGTTTAGTTGGAGGTGTGTCACCAGTTAGTGCGCCAAGCGGGACAAGTGGTCAGATCGGCTCCAGTAACACTACTCCGGGAGATTACATCCCCGTAGGACAAGGCTTTTTTGTACAAGGTAGCACCACGGGAGGCAATATCACGTTCAAAAATAGTCAAAGGGCATTCGTGAAAGAAAACGCAAGCAACAGTACCTCACTTATGCGCAACGCAAATAGCACCCAGTCAGAAGAATATAATAATCAGGATACGCCTTTAGCATCTACAATGCAGGAGTTCATTAAGATCAGGATTGGATTCAACAATAATGTAAACAGCCATCGTCAGGTTTTAATCGGATTCATGAATGAAAATGCTACTGACAGTTTCGATTTAGGGTATGACGCATTAAATTTTGACACAAACCCAAGTGATATGTATTTTAAAACTCCGGACAGCAACCTGATTGTTCAGGGCGTCGGAAGTTTCTCAGAAGCAAACATATATCCTTTGGGAGTTACCTCAGATACTGCAAGCCCGGTTTCGTTCACCCTTGATGGCGTAGAAAATTTGGATGAGAGTCAGGATATATACATTTATGACGCTATCGACAATTCATATCATAACTTAAGAGAAGGAATTTTTGAAACCACGCTTGATGAAGGAACTTTTGAGGAGCGTTTTTCACTGAGATTTTCAAATCCGCTTTCTGTTACAAATCCTGTAGCTGAAGATAAAATTAACGTGGCCTATACCACCAACGACCAAATGCTGGTGATCAAAAACAAGCTTATTTCCACAACAGTGGAATCTGCAATGCTATTCAACGTACTTGGCCAACAAATTTCAGTGTGGAATGTCGAAAATGAAAACCAGGAAAACATCCAGATTCCTGTCAGAAACATTAGTGCTGGAACGTATATCGTAAAAGTAAACACCACTACGGGCTCCGTTTCAAAAAAGATTATCATAAGATAAGCTGAAAGCACATCATACTATAGAAAAGGCATCTCCATCGAGATGCCTTTTTTCGTTCAAAATCATCATAAACCCAATAAAATCAATACTTTACCTACGTAAAAATACCTGGAACGCGCAATACAACGTTAATTTTTGCAACTCAACGAAAAGAATTTTCAACATACTTTTTTAGGTATACATTTACTCAAAATAAAACCTACTAAGTCATGAAAAACCTTTACACACGCCTTAGCGTCCTATTCCTCGTGGGTATGCTGATGGCAACAACAAAATCCTTTTCACAGGATGATGATTTCACCGAAGAAACCTTTACCAAACT